>JANYCO010000069.1 GCA_025360235.1 Cytophagales bacterium | reverse complement strand
CGGGATTATTCAGATCCGATGATATGGGAAAATCCTGGATCCAAATAAATGATGAGCAAACAAAATTCGGTCACAACATTTTAACCATGACTGGCGATCCACGCCATTACGGGAGATTATATATTGGTGTAGGGGGAAGAGGAGTTCTTTATGGTGAAATTCATAAAGAATAATCTGGTAACTTTTATAATAAATAAAGTACAATGAAAATCAATCGACTACTATTTGTCATAATCGGAAGTTTGTTTTTTAGCAGCCTGTCAGCTCAAAATAATAACCTGCTTAGTGGCTCTACACCTAAAAAAAGAATCATCCACGTTGATTATAATAACATAAGAGGAAGCTTTAATCCAATGTTCAAAGAATGCATTGGTGCAGGTCGTGCCAATGAAGGTCTGCGGGCAGACTGGCAGCAGCAATTAGCCATTGTAAAGAAAGAATGCGACTTTAAATACATCAGAATGCACGGATTATTGACAGATGATATGGGTATCTACAAAGAAGATTCAAAAGGAAATCCTGAATTCAATTATCAGTATGTAGACTTATTATATGATTATATTCTGAGCATAGGAATGAAGCCCTTTGTGGAAATCGGATTTATGCCATCGGCGCTGGCCAGCGGAGACCAGACAATTTTCTGGTGGAAAGGAAACGTTACTCCACCGAAAGATTATAACAAATGGGAAAATTTGATCCGTAACCTGACCCAACATTTTACCAATCGTTATGGTGCAGATGAAGTAAAGACATGGAATTTTGAAGTCTGGAATGAACCAAATTTAACTCCTGGGTTCTGGACGGGTACCCAGGAAGAATATTTTAAACTTTATAAACATACCGTTAACGCAGTAAAAAGTGTAAACAAAGAATATAAGATTGGTGGGCCAGCATCGGCAGGAGCAGCATGGGTACCTGAAATGATTTCTTTTTGCGAAAAAAATAATGTTCCTATTGATTTCATAACAACACATTCCTATGGTGTCAAGGAAGGATACTTAGACGAAAACGGAACTCATGGAACTATACTGGATGATGACAAATGGAGCGTGACCAAGGATGTGTTTAATTCTCGCAGACAAATTGGAAGCTCTTCTATGAATACCTTGGGGCTTCATTATACCGAATGGAGTTCATCTTACACTCCGTCAGATCCGTTTCATGATAGCTATCATTCAACTGCTTATATTCTTGAGAAAATTAAGCAAATAGGAGACGCTGCAAACTCAATGTCTTACTGGGTATTTACAGATATTTTTGAAGAAGCAGGACCGAGATTTACTCCCTTTCATGGAGGATTCGGTTTGTTGAACTACCAAGGAATAAAAAAACCTGCATTCTACTCTTATTCCTTTTTAAATAAACTGGGAGAAACTGAATTGCTCAATTCAGATAGCTCTTCCTTTGTGTGTAAAAATTCAAAAGGCGATATACAATTACTATTTTGGGATTTCACATATACCCTTCCGGATTCTGTCAATAATCAAGTCTATTATATTCGTGACTTGCCTCCAACTTCTAAAGGAAAATTAAAAATAGAACTATCGGGAATTCCGAAAGGAAAATATCAATTGGAGATTTATAAGGTGGGTTACAAGGTAAACGATCCTTATACAAGTTATCTTTCTATGGGCAAGCCTGCGCAGCTTACAAGAGAACAGACAGTGCGCCTCAAAAATGAAAGCAACGGGTTGCCTGTTTTGAAAGAAGGAGTTAAGATCAATTCTTCAGGTATTTTCTCAAAAGAAATGGACATTCGTGAAAATGATGTATTTCTTATTAATCTGATTAAACAATAGGAAATGCTACTTTTATTATGATCAGACTTTCATTAGAAAACTCTTAAAATATAGTTGGCAATGCTTATAGAAATTTCGGTGGGACATTTCATATTTTCACCAACCTTTTCACGAGCTTCGTAAAAGCCAAACGGAGGCATTTAAAACTACTCCAGTCAGTATAAAAAGACTTACTGTTAAAAATATTTTTTTATAATCCGCACAATTATTTAGGCTTCTTTATTATTTCTGAAATGTATTCTCTTGGGCTTTTGCCATATACTTTAGTGAAAGTCCTGCTAAAATTAGTAGGTTCTGAAAACCCTACCTGGTAAGCCACTTCAGAAATATTGAATTTTCCTTCTACTAAAAGCTGCAGTGCTTTATTCAATCGTACCATCACCATATATTCGAAAGCAGTTGTCCAGAAAATTAAAAGCACTTAC
>JANYCO010000058.1 GCA_025360235.1 Cytophagales bacterium | reverse complement strand
TTTATCTACTTCTTTAATATCTCTGCCGTTGTAATATCCTCGAATCCAGCCTGACTTATCAACCAGTATCAATTTCTCACTATGAATAAAATCCACAGGATGCTCCTTATCCTCCATTGCAGAAATGAAAAACCCTTTTTGTGCCAAATTGTAAATTGAATCTTTCTGTCCTGTAGCAAATCTCCACTTACCAGGTATAGCATTATAATCCATTGCATACTTTTTTAATACTGCAACGGTATCGTTTTTTGGATCCACCGTAAAAGAAACTATTTTAACTAGCGTATCTTTTTCAAACTCTGCCTGCAGACGGGTAAGCTGTGTAGACATCTCAGGGCATATGGTACCGCATCTGGTAAAAAAGAAATCTGCCACATAGATATACCCTTTATATTGTCTTTGGTTAATCGCTTTTCCATCCTGATCAACAAGATTAAAATCAGGAATCGAAAGCGCCTTTGTTATCTTGTATTTATTGCCTTCGGTAAGCACTGAATCTTCGGCAAAATATACGGGTAAGGTATATTTATTCTTACCGAAAGTGCTTACAAAAAAGATGATGGTGGCAGGCACAATCATAAGTAAGGACAATGTTATTATTTTACTAAACTTCATTACTATTTCATTTACTTCGATTAAATAAAAAAATCCCGCCGCATGACAGGACTTTTTTATTTCTTATTTTAAAACCAAGTCACTGAACATACTTTAGTTATTACTTTTGAATCATATTGGTGTACCAAGTCTGTACCCAATCTCTTAATACTTCAACAGAATGTCCTTCTGTTAGCATTGCTCCAATGAACCAGCAAATGAATGTAACGGGCATTACAATTGACCATATAAGCATTTTTACTTCATACTTCAGGTGCATAAACTCTCCTACGATATAAAATGTTTTGAAGAAGGTTAGCAAAACAAAAAGTATTGTTTTAACAGGACCGGCTGACATAGTAAAGGCTGCGATAAACTCTATACCTGTAGCTAAACCAAGATATAAAGTTGTCATCCATATTTTTCTGATCTTTGCTTTATCAGGAGGTAATATTTGAATTTCTGAATGATCGTTGTGTGCGTGTGCCATATTATAAATATTTTCTAGTTAGTTAAATCAAATTAAACAAGATAAAAGAAGGTAAATACGAATACCCAAACTAAGTCTACAAAGTGCCAGTAGAGACCTACCTTTTCTACCATTTCATAATGTCCTATTCTTTCGTAAGTGCCGATTGATACGTTATAAAATACCAAAATGTTTATCAATACTCCACTCAAAACGTGTGTACCGTGAAACCCGGTTATAAAGAAGAATAAGTTGGCAAATAAAACCGGGCCGTATTCATTTCCTTTTAGATTAGCTCCTATGATTTGAATACCTTCTTCGATCAATCCTTTTTCAGAACCAGTGATGAATATTGTCCACTCCCAAGCCTGACAACCTAAGAAAGCAAAACCACCAAGAATTGTCCAAAGCATCCATTTCTGAACAGCTGCTTTATCCATTCTGTGACCTGCTTCTACTGCAAGTACCATTGTAACGCTACTCATGATCAAGATGAAAGTCATGATCCCTACGAATACCAATGGAGCTGGCATGTGTGTAAAAGGGATGTGCGTAAACACTTTTTCCGGCAGCGGCCAATACTTAGCAGAAAATACAGTTTGAGCTGCATTTGTTGGATGACTAAATCTACTGAAGCCATAAGTAACCAAGAGGCCTGAAAACGTTAAGGCATCTGATAATAGGAAAAACCACATCATCAATTTACCGTAACTTGCTTTTAGTGGTTCTACTCCACCTTTCCACAAATTTTTATCACTTACTGTAGCTGCTGTTGTTGCCATGTTTTAATTTTAATTATTGATTAACAAAAATACATATAAATACACCCAAAGCAAATCTAAGAAGTGCCAAAATGTGGCTGACATCTCCATTTGCAACATATTTTTTGAATGCACTTTAAATTTCACTGTTTGTGAATAAAGGTAAATAAGAAAACAAACTCCTGCTATTAAGTGTAATACGTGTACTATAAAGAACACATAAACAAACGACCCAGCCGGATTGCTATCTTTCCCCCCAAGGTATATTTTGATATCCATAAGACTACTCCATGCGGCAGTCATCTGCAATACCATAAATACTATTCCTATAAATATCGTAGCTAAAACAAATAGTTTAACTTTTTCTATTTCATCTTTTTTAGCATTTATATAGGCTAAATGCATGGTGATACTGCTCAACATTAGTATCCCTGTATTGATCATAAAAATCGTTGGCAATTGAAATTGCAGCCAGTCTTTTTCCGCACTCCTTACCATGTAGGCACTTGTAAAGGCCGCAAACAACATCACTACGGTAATCATAAATAACCATAGGGAAAATTTATTTGGGTGCATAGACAAAGGTCTCTGCACATTATCGTAAGCTCCTGTTCTTTTAACGTCAATCATATCTTCTCTACTTTATCTAAAACAAATGCTATTTGTACGATTGGCAGATACAAGAATGAACCAAACATAATCAGACGAGCTGCTTTTCTTGAACATTCTTTCATAAGATAAAATGTCTGTGCCAAAAACAATACACCACATACTAATGCAATAATTGCGGATACGATACCAGTCATTCCCATTAGATAAGGCACAAAGCCTAGTGGTATCAGGAATAAAGTATAAATCATAATTTGAAAAGCGGTATTAGCGTCTTGTCCTGTTCCTGGTAATAAACGTATTCCGGCTTTTTTGTAATCTTCATCAAGTACCCAGGCTATTGCCCAGAAGTGAGGAAACTGCCATACAAATTGAATTGCAAACAAAATTCCAGGTTCCCAGCCAAACTGATTAGTAGCACCAACCCAGCCAATCATAGGAGGTAATGCGCCTGGTATTGCTCCGATAAATACTGCAATCGGATGCACTGTTTTCATAGGTGTATAAGCGAAAGCATATAAAAGCAAAGAGGCAAAGGCAAGCAATGCCGCATTAATATTTATATAATTTACAAAAAGATAAATCCCGACCACTCCTGTTACGAATGACAGAATAACTGCTTCGCTTACATTTAATACTCCTGTAGGCAGAGGTCTGTTTTGAGTTCTGGTCATTAACTTATCGGAATCTTTTTCTATGATTTGATTAATTATATTGCTGGAAGTGGTAACCAAAAATCCGGCAATTAAAAAAATAAATAATCTCAAGCCATCAATCTGCCCGGTGTTGCCTAATATGTAAGCCATGCCTGCTGAAAATACAACAGTCAAAGACAATCTCATTTTCAGCATCTTGAAAATCGCTTTTGATTTTGCAGGAAACTGAGTAAACAAATATTGAATATTTATATTTTCTGTTGTCATTGTTTTCTATCTGACTTATACGGGCTGTG
>JANYCO010000057.1 GCA_025360235.1 Cytophagales bacterium | reverse complement strand
TTTTTAAATAATTTTTTATAAATCCCTTTTGTTCTGCAGTAATGACATCATAAGCAGGATAATCATACTGAAAATAAGGGGCATTAACATTATTATTGGAGAGGTACGAAGAAGTCCATCCGTCATACCCGACACCTGTTGTTTTATCTATTTTTACAATGTATCCCCCCGTAAGTTGATCTCCGGAAATATCATTGGTGTGCAATTTAGAAATATTAACCCTCTTGCTGTCGTTCTTTATTTTTTCCATTAGAACATACACTCCTTTGTAATCACCATCAATAACCAGTTCGCAAAATTTTGTGCGGGACGCGTAATATCCAATTTCATTAGCCAACCTGTAAGTGATAACATTTCTGATTAATGTTTTGTCTGTGTACGGAGCATATAGGATCCAATCTTTTTCTTTAGGTAATCCCAATAAAGAGGTATTAAAACTTGAATCATTGAGGTAGGTTTGAAATCCATAAGATAACTGAGGAAAAGCTTGGGAAGAGGACCCTCTTATTTCTATTGCTATCTGACCACTATAGTTATTATGTAGATCAGTAATTTTATTGATCTTACCAACCCCATTGTAAATAATACCCATATTCATTACCGTTTTGGGTTCATCTAAAATTGTTTGTCCAAGTGTATTGATGACGACGATAGGTAAATTAGAAGTAGTAAAAACAACTTGAGCTTTAGTTTCTTTTGCAACAAAACACCTGAATAAAATTAAAACTGTTAAAATAAATAATCTCATTCTCCTCGTTATCAAAATTTGACTTTACTATTGCACAATAATTCTTTTTATGATCCGGGTATTTTCGCCAATAAAAATGGCGGTATACAGACCTGGAGCCAAGGCGCTCACATCAACAATTTCTGTTGATGAATTTCCTTCAAGTTCCTTATGAATAATTTCTACTCCGATATTATTTATTAACTTCCATTCGCTGAATGCAACTGTATTTTTAATCTCAATAGTTAAATTTGTTTTGGCAGGATTTGGATAAATTTCCACTGCTGAAGCTTCTGTATTGTTTTCTACTACTCCAGTTATGCACCCAGCTTTGTATGCTTTTCCCGGAGAACCACCAGGGCATCCGGCAAACCATGAGGATGAAAGAGATGGATTTTTAGGAGGGCCGGAATATTCAAGAGTGAAGCCATATCCATCAGGTGTTGTTGGCCACGGAGCTTTATCATCAAATATGAAGGAAAGGTATTTACTTCCCATTTGATCATAGAGTTCAATCAGATCGCCACTATTGCTCAGTGAGCCAATTTGTCCATGATAATAATTTGTAACCGTTGGGTGCTGAATTTTAAATTTGATTGTATCACTGCAAATTACCAATCTGGCTTTAGAAGCTAGTATTGTATTATTATTGCTTAGGGTATGTACTCCATAATAATTTTTTATACTCCAGCCAGTAAGGTCAATTGCCGAATTTCCATAATTAAATAATTCTATCCAATTGCCATCGTCTGTAGCAGTTAGAGCGTTATAATTAATTTCCGATACTTCAATTTTTGCAGAAACCGAAGCGCCAGTGAAATAGGCTGTGAATGTTTCATTGACATTGTTTACATTTATTGTCACGGATTTATTTGTATTCGGCGAAAGAATTAGAGTAGAAGACAACCAGTGATTAAATGTATAACCAGGATTTGGTACGGCAGTAATTTCTACAGGCACTCCATCAAAATAGACACCAGTCCAAGGGTAAGTGTCAGGAAAGATAGAGTTGATTTTTATATACCCGGCACCTGCTGGTGAAGCTTGCAAGGTAATATTTACTTGTTGAGCGAGACTAAATTCACTTTGTATTTCATTTCTTGCATAATTGAGTCTGCTTGTGTAGAAATTTTTTACAGCTTGTCTCTCTGCACTCCAGTTTACCCATGGAGCCCATCGTGCGAGATGTCTTGGCATTTCAGCTGAAATGGTATCGGCCATATTATCAAAAAGTGTATTAAGATTAGTCGTTCTAAAATGCGAATTCATCATATCAGCATATCGGTTTACGAACTGATTTCTATACGACGTATTTTTTAGCAATTCACTAAATATATCAGCATGAGGTCCAATAGAATTTGTAGCAGCATTTTTTATTCTTCCCAACTGATTAAAATTAACTGATTGGAGATTGAATAATCCATAACTAATATCAGTATCCCAAAGAATGTAACGCCATTTCCGATCTCCTTCTGTTGGTCTCCAAAATTTGATATTATTTTGAGGCCAGTCCCAATTGGAAATAAATATTTCAGTACTAAAATAGTCGAGCATATTATTCAGATCGAAACTATCTATTACTGTTTTATAATTGGAGGGAACAGCCATACTTGTATTTTTTGCCCACCATTGTAGCACGTATATGTTGTTGGTGCCAGCAAGTGCATTGCCCCATGTTTCTGCCAGATCAACTTTATTTCTGTTGACTCCGCTGTTGTGCTCTACATATTCGGTACTTATTTTTTCTCTTATATTCTGTATTCCCCAATATTGCCCATTGATAAATACTATAGCAGCTCTGTAATCTTGAATGTCAAGTGAGGTTTTTTGGCTAACTGATTTTTGAATAAATCCATCACGGTATTGTAAAACATTATTATCTCCACCTGAGTTTCTCAATACAATTTGAGAAAAACTGTTGGCGTATTTATCAGAGAAAAATTTATGGTCAAAACTCGCATCCCCATATTTTT
>JANYCO010000038.1 GCA_025360235.1 Cytophagales bacterium | reverse complement strand
ATTCTTACAGATCCTGACTATAAAAAATTTAAGGAAATAATAGTAGCTGGTAAAAAAGACAAAGAGTCAGATAAATCGGCAAGAAATTCCGAAAAAAATGCGGACAACATAACAAACTCCATATCCGGAAGAACAATGCAGCTTCTTCCGGATATCACTGTAGCCAACGTTTTACAAAGGGTTTCAGGGATCTCGGTGGAGAGAAGCAGTAGTGGAGATGGGCGTTATGCAATAGTAAGAGGTATGGATCAAAGGTACAATTACACTTTAGTAAACGGAATTAAAATACCTAGCCCCGATAATAAAAACAGGTATGTGCCAATGGATATATTTCCTTCTGAGTTACTTGAACGGCTAGAGGTAATTAAAGCGTTAACCCCTTCGATGGAAGGAGATGCTATTGGAGGTGCTGTAAATATGATCATGAAAAGCGCTCCAGATCAGCTTATGATTAATGCAAATATTGGTTCAGGGTATAGTCAATTGCTTGCTCAACGAGGTTATTCTTATTTTAATCCCAATGCTATTTCACTTAAATCTCCGTCGCAAGTATATGGACCTAACTATTTAGCCTCCCCAAACGATTTTTCTTATTCTAATTTTTCATACAAGAATATTGGTCTTCCCTTAAATTCAATAGCTGGATTATCTATAGGAAACAGATTTTTTAAAAATAAATTGGGAATCATAGTGGGAGGGAGTTATCAAAATACTTATCGCGGATCACAGAGTATTTTTATTAAACCCAATACACAGCCATCAGCAGGAAATGTTCCTCAGTTTGATGATATGTATGTCAGAGACTACAGTACTCAACAAATTAGGTCTGGTATTCATTCTAAAGTTGATTATAAAATTAATTCTAAACATAAAGTAAGTCTGTATACGGTTTATATGAATTTAAAAGAAATTCAAACAAGGCATATGGATGATACTTCTTTGTCGCTCGGTCGTAATTCTGTTGGGACAGGTAATGTTTATATGTTGGACAGATCCAGGTATCAGGTACAAAGCATTTATAATTCTACTCTTCAAGGAGAGCATAAAGTTATTAAGAGTTTTAAAATAAATTGGTCAGCGGTCTATTCAAAAGCAGAGAGTAATGTTCCTGATTGGTCTGAAATTGAATACAGTCATACTGTTACCAAAGATAATAATGGAGTACAATATTCTGATGCTCCGAAAATAAGATCTTTTGTTAGAAGATGGCAGAAAAATTCTGATGAAGATAAGTCGGGATATTTATCTGTTTCATGGTCTCCAAATAAATATCCAGGAATAATGGATTCTATTTTACGGAAGCTTACATTTTCCGATTTAGACATTTCAGTTGGAGGTTTGAATAGAGATAAATTCAGGCAAAATTATTACAATGAATATAATTTAATTCCTAAAAATCAAGGTGGTATAGTGCCTGCATTTGACGGAAATTTGACTGGTGATAAATTTCTTTTTTTTGACAATGCAGCCAGATTAGGGAGTCCTGCAAATCCAAATACTTATACTTCCTACGAAAATATATATGCGTACTACTGGCAAGTAAAGTTTATGATGTTTCATAAATTACAAATTTTAGGTGGAGCTAGAACTGAAGTGACCTATCAGAAATATAAAACGGTAATGGATCCGCAAACTTTTGTTGGAGCCTCAGGATCTACATCCTACTCAGATTACCTACCAAGTTTGCATCTCAAATACATGATTACAAAAAAACAAAATCTTAGACTTTCCTATTTTAAATCTATCAACAGACCAAGTTTTTTTGAAAAAATTCCATACAATATCCAAGGTGATTTAACAATTACGGAAACTGGAAACCCTTATTTGAAGCATTGCATAGCGGATAATTACGATGCAAGGTATGAATTATTCCCCAAAGGGTTAGATCAATTATTGGTCGGAGTATTTTATAAAAATTTAACTAATCCAATTGAAACTGCATTTCTGAAAAGCGGTACTTCTGGTTCAATATTAAAGCCATCCAATTTTGGAAATGCTACCAATTACGGGTTCGAATTTGTGTTAACAAAATTCTGGGGTAGGGTTGGTATTACCTCCAACTACACCTATACTAATTCTAAAATAACGACACCTAAAGCTTATTATGGCCGTGATGCAAATAATCAACTGGTCACCACTTCTGTAATGCAAACAAGACCACTTCAAGGTCAATC
>JANYCO010000027.1 GCA_025360235.1 Cytophagales bacterium | reverse complement strand
AAAATTCAAAAGAAGTGCGATCTGCGCTCACTGAAGTAATTGCAGGACTAATTACTGTATTGGTTCCATTTATCATTACATTCAAAGAGATTGGAGTACCTGGAACATATCTTGCTGGTAAAGTTACAGCACCAGATAATGTCACTTTGTATCTGCTGTAATAATTCATTCCCGTATAAGTGGGAGTGCCGATGGACGCAACTCCTGTATATGTACAATTAACTGCAATTGTCCCTGCTATATCTTTATATGTATATGATGCTGCCGACTCATTTATCATATTTCGATTCATACTATTATTTGCAAAATTAACTTTCGGTCCCATTTCAGAACCTGTAGAAGGCTTGCTAGTGTATATTTGATATGCTGGTTGATTTACAGAAGTAATTGTATTTCCATAACTGTCGGTAGTACTACTTTGTAAAACATTGCCAGAATAAAAATCAAAAACATTATTTGTTGTAGACTTCTTCACCCCTTTTACATAGTCATTCGATTGTATCGAGGTAAGAACAGAAGGGATATCAGAGGTTACTGTAGCTACAGAATAACCATGACCCATAACTCTTCTACTCTGATGAAATACTTGTTCTATAACGCCTTGACTTCGCTGGCTTGGAGCGTAAGAATAGGTAATTTCATTCATCAGTCGATCTTGTAAATTATATGTTCTGTGATAAAGCATTTTACCAACGGTAGAACTCCTATCAGAAATTCTAATTGTTCTTGAACCTCCCGAATAAGGAGCGGTCGCTAGTATATTGTTAGAATTAACTTTCTGAATCATATCATCCGAGAAGACTTGAAAACGATATTCGTCATAGCTGGGTGTTTGGTCTGCTAATTGGGTTCCATTACCAAATTCTTTTACAGTAACATTTTCATAAATAACCTCTGGATTATAATAATTAGAGGATAGTAGCAAATTAAATAATGAAAATACATACTGACTGTTGAAATGACTGTCTGCAACATTTGTTGTTGTTGTTGTGGATGATACGGTTAAATCCAAAGGTGATACAGCATTGAAGTTTAAAGGTTCAGAAGCTGTCCTTCCGGAGGTAATGGAGGTAATTTTATTTTTATAATCGTAAGAAGTGACATAAAATTCCCCTGTAAGACTTTCTCTGGTGGTAATTTTTTTCGTTTTAAGACCTCCCCCATATTTTGTTATCGGGTCATAAATCAGGTAGGAGCCATTATGAGTAAGTGTTAACGTGGAAGAAGCAGCCGTGTTCCAAAAAGGATTATGAGTAATGGTTGTAGAAGGTCCGGGTGATACAAACACTCCTTGAATATAATTTGAGCTTGCCGGATACGATCCAATAGCAGTAATTTTAAACATATCATTACCGGCTGAAGTTGTTGTTGTATAACTAGGTCCTGAAAGAGAAACAACTGATTCCAGGTTTACTATTTGACCTACATAAAATTCTTCCGCACAAATAATCCATTCTCCAAATTTAAACTGAAAAACACCATTAGGATCATAATTATTTATACCGAATGAATTTGAAGGTGATGAAAACGTATTTCCGAGAGCACCTGTTTTTGAATAACCAACGTTAGCAATATTTAACAAACTTTTCGAACTCACTTTTCCTACTCCATAATTATCCGCAGGATTACTATGCGAATCAGATTCATATTCAACATCAATAACACTTCCTAAACTTGTTGTAATTCTTCTTAGAGACCATACATCTACTGCTTGTGCTGAAATACTATTCGTACGTCTATCAAAATTGGTAAGTCCTGAAGGTACATTTTTATAGCGAATGGTAGCACCATCGTCGAAGCTGAAATTATAATCCGATTTAAAATATCCCCAACTATCCCTGAAATTAGGACCCGTATAGGGTGGATTTTTAGTTTGCACTCCATTTACAAGAATATTCTTTTTACCAGTACCGGGTATATCATTTCCTATAAATTGAACATCGAAAGCTGTTGTACTAGCGGAAGCTAACTTAATTAAGGTAGCATAGAAAGTGGCACCTGAGATTGCCATTTTAATAATATCTCCAGGATGAAAATTTGGAGCAGAAGCACCCAAATCCACCCTGCCACGTCTGGTACTAACGAAATCTGCAGGTACATGTGTGATTTGAGCAGTCGGAGATATATTAGGGGTTGCTAAATCATATTGAAATTCTATAGGGGGCATTATCTCTGAACTATTTTGTCCATCATATTCAATTTTATTAAGTGTAAGTTTTCCATAATTTCCACTGCTGTTAATAGAGTTTACAGCCAAAGAATAATCTTTTGTAAAAGAAACTTCTTTTAACAACTTTGCCAAAGAAAATAACGGAGCACTTTTAGCATTTCCGTTATAGATATATAAATCCTGATTATCAATAACAGCATTATATTTAGTAGATTTAGCTCCAATCGTTGTTGATATTAGTTTGAGATCATTAATGCTGCTGTAAATATCTTTATTGGTTGTACCAGATGACATCGATAATAAATCTTCATTTCCGAATAAACTTATATAATCCAATCCCAATAGAGATTGAGAATAGGTACCATATCCACCGGTAGTAATGTCTGTTGCTCCATACGCATCATTTCTTACTGATTTAAGAAAAAGCGCCGTATGACTTCTTGTATAGATTGCATCCAGGTAATACATTTCTTTATATCCACCACTATATATATCAGCCCCATCTCCTGTTTTTTGTGTGAGCAAATAAGGTATTCTTGAAATATAATTTGACGCCCATTTACCATAATTAAAATTCGTCCATTCTCCGGCATCCTCTTCGTCTGCTAAGCCATTGCCATTCCTATCCACAAAATCAGCTCCTGTTACACTTGTCAACAACCACTTGTATGCATAAGCTTGATTGTTTGAAATAACGCGACCAGTTCTACCTGCTGTTTTTGACGCTGTAACAACGGTAATGTTTTTATAAGTATACACTGGAAGCGCGTAATGATAAGTCTTACCATTTTCTTTGGTAACAGAGAATCCACCAATCTGTCCTGTTAGATCGCAAGTAATCGATTGTGGAGTCGCCGCATTTGTAGTAAAGGTCTTAGAATTTCTTGTATTGGAAGGTAGACCCTGATAATCTATAAACCCTAGTTTTTTAGCATTCGCGGTTACAATTTCATTGTTCGTAAAATAATTGATCTGATTAGAAGAGGCCAACTGCATAGTAGTCGGATTAAATCCTTCATCCTCAGGTCCGGTATAAGTATAGCCAAGATTATTACTTCCTAAATTTAAACTGGACGAAGGTTCTGGAAGTACCGTAGCAATTGGAGTAGGATTGGTAATAAAACTATTAGAAAAATCATTTTTAAATCGAAACTGTTGCTTTGTTTGCGTGAATCTTTTCCAGATAAGATAATTCTTCCAATAGCCATAGTTATAATTATCCGGCTGAAGGAGACTTCCATTATCCAACACTACTGGTTCAATCTTTCCGCTTATACCCGGGCCAGAAATATTATAATCATCATAAGCAGGAACCGTTCCACCTAAATTATAATCAGGATCGTTTGCACTGGTATTGTTTGTAAAATCAAAAGGAGCAGACAAATCTGTTAATACAGCAACGTCTAACGACTTATCTTCGCTAGGATCAGTTATAGTAGACTCATATGCATGCAACATACCATAATATTGCACAGCACCTGTAGTACCAGTATAAGCAGGCAAATTACTGGTAGGCTTTCCTGAAGGTGGATAATTATAGGCGATGGAAAGTGGTACAGAATATGAAAATGATTCCGAACCAGTGGCCCAAGTATCGGTCGTTACCACATTGGCACCGTTGTAATCGTCTGGAAATCCATTAACACTCCTGTTAATTTCCCCTGGATTAAATCCCCATCCTAATCCAATCCATGAAGCATCCTGGTTATTTTGAATTCCGGCGTTGTACGATACATTCACCTCATAATTTCCATCAGGACCAGGAATTTCCATAACAGGAATTGTATAGCCAAAATCGCCCGTTTTCAAATTGACCATATCATTATTTCCACCATTAGTAAGTGGAACGGAACTTTGAACTTTATTCAGTCTATTCGTTTTTGCAAAAACAAGAACTGGGAAAAAAGTAGAACAAAGTATATTAGTCAACAAAAAGATACTTATTGATTTTAAAATTTTTTTATTCTTAAACATAGCTATATTTTTTATATAAATATTTTATTTCTAAACCTTATCAATATTATGCATCTGGGCTACCACTATAACCGCCGCCGCCACCTTCACCTTCGCCGCCATATGGTTGAGGACTTCCCATATAACCTCCGCCAGAAGGAGGGCCATAAGAGCCACCACCACCGGAAGGGCCGTTAGGTCCACCACCAGACCCTTCACCATAAGTAGGGTGAGGAGATTCGTTGTACTGTTGAGGTGGTTCAAACATTTCGTGTAGTTCTTGGCTTTCTTTATTCTTCTCCGCTGTTTTCTTATCCTCTTCCTGGTTAAACTTATCCATAAAATTTTGTGAGCTTCTAGTCCAGTCGGATAATGTATTATCAAGCTTATCATTATAGTCTTTCATTTCCTGTTGGAATTTTATCCATTCAGGATTTATTGATTGTTTTCTATTTATTTTAGCTTCAGCAGTCTTTTCCTTTTCTTTAATCCAATTTTCACCGTCCCAAGGATGCTCACTCTCTCCTTCCTCCTTTTCAAGTTTCTCGTTCGTTTCTTCAACAGACGGCAATTTTACCATACGAACTCTCGGAATTCCTCCTTCAGAAGTATTCTTCAGATTTTCAAAATTATTATTGAAGTAATTATTTTTCTCCCGTCTTACCAGTACATCTCTGGATGTCAAATCTCTGAATTCCAAATTTGGACCAACCACTAAATAGCCTGACAGATTGGGTCCCTTCTCTTTAAATCCAATTGGATCATTACCAATAGCTAAATAAGCGGAAAAATACTTTTCTCTCGGATCGCAACTAAGCATGCGACCTATCCTTCGATCATACATACCTGTTTCAAAAGAATTGAATCCTGTTTCTGCCGCATCCAATTCTGAATCCTGGCTATTGTTTTCATATCTGTTTCCGGGGTTCATAGATCTATTAGGCATCACTTCTCCATGCGGGTAAAAATCCGCATATCTTATCAACGCGTTGCTTCCTCTTTGTATAACAGCCCGCACATTATCCATATGATCCGTAAGTTCATAATCATAGGTATAGGTACCACTGACATTATAAGCTACCCCAAGTCTTTTAATACCTTGTAATGGAATTTCTTTCTGTGCCAAAGGAGTACCATTATCATCATAGATACTGATGATATTACCAGATCCATCATTCACATAATACGTTGTATAAGAATATACCCCTGCGCTATAAGTTACTTTTTTGATGCGATGACCGAATTCATCATAAACCATATCGGCTACTTTCGTGCTACCTCCTGTTGTAACGTTGGTGATTTTATTATACATATCATATGTAAATGTTTTAGTAGCACCTCCTTTGGTTTCCTGACTTAACTGGCCGATTGGATCATAAACATAGGATGAGAAAGCGGCACTATTATTAGTCACCGTAGTTAATTGATTATTTAAAACGGAAGTAGTATAGGCAAATATATCAGAACTTACACCTACATCGTTGTTCGTAGTTTTCGTTATCAAATTTCCATTCGGATCGTAGCTGATATTATTAACCGTAAAATTCGGACTAGTGGTAAATACATTACTATTTATGCCAGAGCAGGCAACTCCTGTAGCATTTACTAATCCAAAGTTTGCGGCTGTTATTTCATATTTTTTATCGTATAGGAAACTATATTGACCAATACCTCCTGTAAATGGTTTGGTCAAGG
>JANYCO010000739.1 GCA_025360235.1 Cytophagales bacterium | reverse complement strand
CCTACCATAACGTTACCAGATGTATCTTCCTGTGCTAACAAAGCTACGGTAACATTAACGGCAACGTTAAGTGCAAAACCATTCACTTCTTATACCTGGAGTTCTTTAGGAACAAGTCAGGCATTTGCTCCTATAACCAATACAGTACCTCCCGCTATAACAGTCTTTACACCTTCTGCTGCTGATATTGCAAATGGGTCTGTAAAAATTGTATTTTCATTGAAACCAATCATTGCTACTTGTGCTTCAAAAACAGATACAATGGTTATTACATTTACTGCTCCTCCTACTGCAGACGCTGGTGCTGATCATAATGTTTGTGCCAATAATGCTTCTGTTGCTATTAGCGGTTCTGTTACTCCAATTGCTACTGCTGGTCATGCCTGGACGGTAGTAGGAGGGTCTGCCGGAACTATTGCAGTTCCAGGAAACTTATCTACCACATTTTCTGCTACGGGTGTTCCAGCCGTAGGCTCAACCACAACAATAAGACTGACAGCTAGCCTAGCGGGTTGTAATAATGTCTTTGACGATGCTATTATTACCTATACAGCTCCTCCTGTAGTAGCTGTTTCTACTGCACCGGGAAGTGTTTGTCAAAACAATCCCATTATAACGCTAAAAGGAACTTCGTCTACTGGTGCTTTGCATTGGACTTCCGGAAGCAATTGTCCAACCTGTTTCTCAGATACAAATGCGGTTTTCGCTCCAGATTCTACTCGTTATACACCAACCGCAGCTGATAAAGCCGCAGGATTTGTAGACTTTACAGTTAACTCTAGAAACAATGGTAATTGTGCTGTTGTAAACAGTGCTTCAACAAGATTTACAATAGTAAACAGCCCAACAGTTACATTAAAAGCATATAGCCCTGTTTGTGAAAACAGTGCCACAATTAGTTTAACAGAAACGTTAGCTTCTTTAACAGGAGCTACAGGTGGTGTCTGGACTTCAAGTAGTGGTTGTGTGTTATGCTTTGGTAATGTAAATAACTTAACTACGACCTACACTCCAACGGTAAACGATATTAGTAATGGAACAGTAACCTTTACATTAACTACCACAGGAAACGTTTCCAATTGCGTTTCTGCTCAGGCTTCTACTACTGTTTTAATTAACAAAGCACCTACTGTAACAGCCGGACCCGATTTGACGGTATGTTCTACTGCTGCAAGTGTAGCGCTTACAGGAGCTTCCAGTACAAATACAGCATCTGTAAAATGGTCTGACAAGGCTGGAACTACAGGCGCAATTGGAAGTCCAACGTCAATTTCAGCTGCCGTATTTACGCCTAGTGCTAATGATAAAACAAATGGTATAGCAACAGTAATCTTAACAGGTAAAGGAAATGCAGGTTGTGCCGATGTTACTCAGGAAAGAGTAATTACATTCACCACATTACCTGGCGCTAATGCAGGTCCTGATAAAACAGTTTGCCAGAACGATGCTCCGGCAACGTTGGATGGTAGTGGTACTGCAGGAGGAACATGGACTTGTGCAGGATGTTTATCTGCCATTACAACTCCTGGATCTTTAACTGCTAGTTATAATCCCGCTGTTCCGGGAGATATTAATCAAACCAGAACATTTACTTATTCTGTTCCGGCCAGTGGTGGTTGCCCTGCTGTTTCGGATGCTGTTGATATTCATTTTAATCCAGCTCCAACGGTATCGACAGGAGGTCCATACATTCTTTGCGGAAATTTATCTTCTATAAATTTAACAGGCTCTTCAACAATTGCAGCCGGTGTAGTCTGGACAAGTACAGGTACAGGTTCATTTGGAAATCAATTAACAGCAAATACTACTTATACGCCTTCTGCTTCTGATACTTCTGGTGCAGGTATCGTAAATCTTACTTTGACTACAACGGGTTCAAGTCCTTGTACTGAAGTTTCATCTACTAAAACATTAACCATTACAAAACCTATTATAATTAATGCAGGTCCTGATCAAAACAAATGCGGCAACGTAGGAACTGTAGTAAATCTTGTAGCAACACTTTCAGCTGGTGCTACTTTCAATACATGGTCAAAAGTTGGCGGTACTGGAGTAATAACCAATCCTACAAGTTTAGCCGGAGCTACCTATACAGTTGGTGCCGGTGATGTTGGAACCACGGTTGTTTTCCAGGCATTAAGTAATTCAAATGCTTCTTGTGCGGCTCAGTCCGATCAGGTGAGTTATACCTTTACTCCTGGTACTACAGTTG
>JANYCO010000725.1 GCA_025360235.1 Cytophagales bacterium | reverse complement strand
ATTTTAACCTGACTAAATAACAACATTATACATTCTATTAATACTATTACAATGACTCGAATACTATTATCACTTTTCTTCCTTCTCTCCACTTTGTCAGCCTCATTTGGGCAGCTGAACAGAAAAACGGAAAAGGATTTTAATAATCTACAAACTTTTTCAGAAAAGGGTGATTACAAAGCTGGATTATTCTATTCAAAAAAAACAGAGTCTTTTGTTTCAAAAAAAACAGGAAAAAGCTCACCGGAATCTTTACTACTATTCTGCTATAAAGCTCATTTCCTAAACCAGCTCGACTACAAACAAGAATTTACTGCATTAGTTCCGGAAATAGAAAGGAGATTAAACCAAGCAATAAATGATACAAATACTTCTGTCCTGCTTGAGGTATACAAACAATATTCTACAATCTATTATACTGATGGAATTTTCACTAAAAGTGACACCTTATATTCCTTTCTGAAATCCCGAAGTGCTAAATTATTGCCATTTGAAAGAGAACAACTGGACTATTATAAACTTTGTGCAGACTATAAAAAGGGGTATTTAAATGAAGTAACTGCATCATGTTCCGACCATATAAATTTTCTTTTAGCACATACCACAGAGGACAGCATCTACAAAAAAAACAAAATCATCTTCAAAAAACTTTCCAAAGACGATAGTAAAGACCGCTATTTATTGGCAGGTCGTTTTCTTGGACTGCAGCTCAGAGCCATGATGGACAATGGACTAACCGATTCTACACTTGCTAAAATTGATAAGTACGAAAAGCAATTTTCAAAAGTACTGTCGTCAAAAAAAGGGTTCATGTCGGAGATCTTTTATCTAAAAGGACTTTGCTACCTAAAACAAGATGAGTTCAAAAAAGCAGAAAAGGAACTTCATTCTGCTTCCGCAACAGCTAAAGATTTTTACCTTGAAAATTCAACTACGCTTAGAGATATTCATCATGCAATGATCACAGCTCAGTTGGCTCAGGGCAAAAATGAAGAAGCGGAATTTTATAATAACGATGTTGCCGTAAAAGTAGTAGGCTATTTTGGAACGCATAGCCTGGCCTATCAGCACAACAACTATACAGACATTGAATTACTTTTAATTGACCATCATTGGGTAGAAGCTGAACTTGACCTTAAAAAATTTCTTGGTTCAAAACTTCTTCCTCCCTTACACCAATACAAAGCCACTGCCCTTTCAGATCTTTACCATGTCTACATAAAAACACATCGTTTTACAGAAGCAGACTCCATTATAACAGCGCTGCTTGATCTCCAAACTAAATTATACGGCGAAGGCAGTCCTGCCTGCAATCTAACAAAACTTAAAAAAGCTATTCTCTATTCCAATTATTTAGACAGGTTTGCCGAAGCTAAAAATATTTTAACCGGCATTACCACAGATTCCTATTTAAAACATATCTCTGTTGCAAATCCGGAATACATCAGAACCATTTCTGCCGAAGCCAGATTGTTTGAATACCTTGAAGATTACAAAACAGCCTTTAAGGTTTTGGATACCGGATTAGACCTTACCAAAACTACTTTTGGAGAAACAAGCGAGGAGTATGCTAAATTTCTTAATCCTTCTGCAGCTCTAAAAATTAATGCCGGAAATTATGAAGAGGCTGGAAAAGAAATCAATCAAAGTATCAGCATTTTTAAAACAAAAAATTCTAAATCTTCTATCCGTTATTACGCAGAAGCTTTAGAAATTAAAGCCAGACTAAAAATAATCGAAGGAGACTACAAACAAGCGGACAGTTTGCTTAGAGAAGCTACGGTCGCTTATTCCCATATCTCAAGGCTGTCTACCGACGACTTGTTTAGCATTGAAGAAATTGGTCTTTTATACATCAATACAGGCAAGTACAGCAAAGCGGAAAAATACCTTAAGAAAATTCTTACGGAGCGGGAAGCAGGACTTGGCCTGGACCACAAGTCTACGTACAACATTCTAAATTACATTGGCGAACTAAATATTGTAACAGGAAATTACGGAGAAGCGGACAAATGTTTTGAACGATCTACAGGGATAACCAAAAAAGTATTTGGCGAAAAATCAATCCCGTATGCAAATAGTTTAGTGTACCAGAAAAAATTATACGCGCTGTTGGGAGACGCTGAAAGATCTACCAAGATTCTAAAAACAGCAATCGAGATATATAAAAATGCCTATGGTGCTGATAACATTAAAGTTGGAATTCTTATGCACGAATACGCACTTTCGGCAATGGAACTTGGGCTACAAAAAACGATCAGTACAAAAGAAAAAACTGAATTAGAAGCTACCCTTCAGAAAAGCTTTGTCATTATAAAAAATAAATTATCTGATCAATCGCCAGCTTATGCAAATGCATTGGAAGATGCGGCGCTTTTTTATGTTTATGCCAACGAACCTAAAAAATCTCTTACTTACCTAACTCAAGCGCAAACAATATGGAGCTCAAGATTAGGGGATCAGAACATTAATACGGCAAGACTTAAAATGCTGGAAGGGAAAATTTATTACAAAATGGAATCCTTCAATGATGCGTTGGAAGCTTTCGAGAAATCAAAGTCCATTTATGCAAATTTATTTGAC
This sequence comes from Cytophagales bacterium, assembly GCA_025360235.1. Lineage (GTDB taxonomy): Bacteria > Bacteroidota > Bacteroidia > Cytophagales > Cytophagaceae > JANYCO01. Next base: position 1,672 of record JANYCO010000725.1, on the reverse strand, counting down.
ATCAACCACCCTTTATACATCGAAGCTTTAGGTAAATGTGCTCAGCTTTATTATACCCTCGGACAAAAAAACAAGGCGGTTGAATCTATTGAATATTGCGTAGAAAGATCCAGCATCTATTTGAAAACTGTCTTCCCATTGCTAAGTGAAAAAGGAAAATCGGCGTATTGGGAAAAAATAAAAGAGGATTTCGAATTTTATAAAACATTAACTTTTGCTTCCGAAAAAGTAAAAGACAATATGGTGGCTAAAGTGTTTGATATGCAGATTCAAACCAGAGCTATCCTATTAAGCTCTCAGTTAAAAATAAAACAAAAAATTATAGCCGGAGGCGACACTGTTTTAATTCGTTTGTACCACGAACTTATTACAAACAGAGAAAACCTTGCCCTTGCTTACTCAATGACTGTAACAGAAAGAAAAGAGGCGGGACTGGATATTGGTGCACTTGAAAGCTCTAATGAAAAACTCGAAAAACAACTTTCTGAAAAATCAGTATTATTTTCCGGAAGCGAAGAAAAAACAATTGAATACGACTGGAAACTATTAAAAAAACTTTTAAAAGCAGACGAGCTGGTATTAGAAGTAACACCCTTTCGCTTGTTTAACAAAAAATTTACCGACACCATCTGGTACGCTGTCCTAGCCGTAGATGCCAAATCAAGTAGTCCAGATTATGTGCTCTTGAAAAACGGAAAAGAAATGCAGACCAAATACTTAAAATATTACAGAAACTCTATTAAGTTTGATATCTCCGACGAATATTCTTTTGACAACTTCTGGAAACCGATTTTACCTTTAATAAAACCAACGCATAAAAATATTTACTTTGTACGTGATGGTGTATACAACCAGATCAACCCTGAAACCATTATAGACACCGAAGGCAATTACCTGATTAACTCTATAAGAATCCATAATCTTTGCACAAGCAGGGATCTTTTCATGAGAGATAATTCTAAGAAAAAAGACAACAGTAAAAACATTTCTGCAATCACACTCTTCGGAAACCCAATATATTACTCTCCTAATTTTACCAGCCAAAGATCTACACCTCAGCTACCCGGATCAGAACTTGAGGTAAAAAGAATAGACTCTGTAATGATCCAAAATAAATGGAACTCTATGATGTATCTTCAGGGACAGGCAACGGAAGAACAAATAAAAGCCGTAGACAATCCAAAAGTGTTGCATATTAGCACACATGGTTTTTTCGCCGACGAGAAAAAAAGAACCGGAGATGAACTGAGAGAATTAGCTGCCGACAACCCATTACTACGTTCTGGTTTATTAATGAAAGAAGGAGGAGACCTGCTAGCCTTTTCGGACTTTAACATCATCAACAAAGCCGACGGAATCCTTACTGCTTATGAAGTACTCAATCTTTCACTTGATAAAACAGACTTAGTAGTATTATCTGCCTGCGAAACAGGATTGGGAGAAGTAAAAATCGGAGAAGGTGTACTTGGCTTGCAACGTTCCTTTCAAGTGGCAGGTGCTCAAACCGTGATCATGAGTATCTTTAAAGTTTCAGATGAAGTGACACAAAAACTCATGCTGAAATTTTACAAAAATTGGTTGAAATCAGGGAACAAGTACGACTCATTTGTTCTAGCCAAAAAAGAAATCATGGAACGCTACAAAGAACCAAAATACTGGGGTGCGTTTGTGA
>JANYCO010000717.1 GCA_025360235.1 Cytophagales bacterium | reverse complement strand
GGATTGGTTGTGCAGTATTTAACTTCAACAGCCAATTGGAAATTTTTACTAAGATGATCTAGTCTTATTTTCTCTTGTTTTACCTGTTCCCAGGTAGCTATTGGACCTTTAACATCAATCATATTATACAATTGATTCCCATCTTTCAGAATGTTTATTTCACAAGACAAGTTAGGGTTGGGATCTGTTCCTTTAACTTCTGGTTCGAAAATCAATTTAGTTTCGATGGTAGCCTTCATAAGACAATTTATGGTTATTACCCAATCTGGATTAGTGGTTGTAGATACAGAATTGAATATTTTTCCAGTAAGGTCAAGATAGAAAGTGTCTCTCTGGCAGGGTGCTGGCTTGATTGCATTTTGGGAAAATGAGATACTAAAACCAGAGCAAATAATAAGTAGTACTAAAATTATCTTTTTCATATTAGTTGAATTGAATACAAATATTGTTGTAAATATTTGTTCTGCTAATATATAAAGTTTATCTTTAAAATGGAACCTAATTTTCAATAAAATTTTCCTTCCACAGCTGTGTTGCATGTTTGAGAAGAGCAGGTGGTGCATTTTTAAAGTCATTGGTATTTTCATAACGTCCCCATGAATCAGTAATATCCTTTTTAGTGTCTGTAATAACTTTTGATAAATCCAATTCTCGGTCTTCGCTGTACAATGAATCGGCGGAATCATTTATTTTAAGAATGGTATAGCCTCTTAAAGCATATTTTTGTTTTCTCTGATGTACAATGATTTTCATCTTTACAGGAGAAACATCACTGCGACAACCCATTTTATATATGATATAACTTTCCATTATTCCATTACTGTCAAGATCAGCAATTTCAGGAGAGCCGACAAATTCAGCGGTAAGATCAAAAAGACAATCGTAGTCAGCATCGAATAGTTCCCAAAGCAATTCTGGTTTTGCTTTAACTATATAATGACGCGCAAAAAGTTCTGCCGAACTAACATCTGATTCTTCCTTCACCAATCTTGTGGACATAGAAGTTATCAAAATATTTTCTCCGTTTTTATCGTACCATTTCCATGCCTCTAATGCATCGCCTTTGTATTTGATTCCCTGATCTATTAAGCCTATAGTTGGGATTAAGAAAGGTTTGGTGGTATCTTGTTTTGTGGCAGAGATAGTTACTTTATCTGAAGTGTAGATTTCATCTTTGCTTAAATCTGTTGCAGTGGTAGTTGGGGGTGTTTCTATATTTTTTTTTGGTTCAGAGGTACAACCTGAAATTAAACTAAATAGAATAAAAATAAATTTTAGGTTTTTCATTTTTTGCAATTTTTATTGAAAATAATAAATTATTATAATTATTCAAGGTTTTGAATAATAAAAAAACTCCAGAATCTAAATCCTGGAGTTCCAATAACTAATAACTCAACATTAATAACTAATATTTAACTTTTAGGCTGCGCTATTTCAATATTTACTTTTCTTCCTTTGATACGGCTATTTGACATGCCGTCCATGATGTCGTTGACACTATTGTCAGACACTTCAACGAAAGAATATTTATCAAAAATTTCGATGATCCCTATTTGAGCACTGTCAATTTTGGCTTCGCCGGTGAAAGCACCTACAAGGTCACCTGCACTTACACGATCCATTTTACCTACGTTTACAAATAGTCTTACCATACCTTCGCTTCTACGGTTACGAACAGGTCTTCTTTCAGAACTGCTATCGCTGGTGGTACGTTCACGTCTTTCTCTTCTTTCTCCACCTTCGCTTCTGCTGTCAGAAGTTCTGCGTTCTCTTCTTTCTCCGCTTCTTTCGCTTCCTCTTTCAGAACGTTCTTCTCTCTCTGAACTTCTTACCGTTTCTTTTTTAGCCTCACCCATAGTAAGTCTAAGCAAAGAAGCCGCAATGTTTTCAATAGAAATTCCTTGTTCAACATAAGTTGCTACAATTTTGTGATAAGAAGATAAATCAGTAGTGTCGATCAATTGTTGCAATTGAGCACTCAATTTATTTTGTTTTAATTCAAACAATTGTTTGGTAGAAGGAGCAATACCTTTAGCTATTTTAATTTTAGCATAACGTTCAATGTCCTGAATACGCATGGCCTCTCTTCTTCCTGTTACGAAAGTAAAAGAACGACCTGTTTTACCAGCTCTACCTGTACGACCGATACGGTGTACATAATATTCAACGTCCAAAGGCACATCGTAGTTAAACACTGCGTCCACGTTTTCAACGTCAATACCTCGGGCAGCCACGTCAGTAGCTACAAGGATATTCACCAGACCTTTTCTGAATTTGGTCATTACGGTGTTACGCTGTGCTTGTTTCAAATCCCCGTGAAGGGCTTCTGCTTTGTAGCCTTGAAGATTTAACTCTTCTACTACTTCGTCAACGCCTCTCTTCGTGTTACAAAATACCAACATCAATTGTAAGTTATGCGCTTCAATCAAGTTGGTCATCATAGTTACTTTGAAGTCATTTCTGACATCATAGTATTCTTGTTCGATGGAAGTATTGGTAAGCTCTGTAGAAGTTACTTTAACGATTACCGGATTATTTTGATAACGTTTTGTCATCTCAAGAATCGGTTTTGGCATTGTAGCCGAAAAGAAAATTGTTTGTTTTTCTTTTGGCATGTCTTTCAAAATAGATTCGATGTCATCACGGAAACCCATGTTGAGCATTTCATCTGCTTCGTCCAGTACGATCATTTTCACATTTTCAAAAGATATAGTCCTTCTGTCCATGTGATCAAGGATACGACCTGGCGTACCGATAATTATTTGAACACCTCTTCTAAGGGCTGTTATTTGTCTTTCGATAGATTCGCCGCCATATACAGCAAGGCAGCTGATTCCTCTTTTAAATTTGATCAGTTTTTTGATTTCATTGGCCACCTGTACGGCCAATTCTCTTGTCGGGCACATAATAAGTGCCTGAATTCCCTTGTCACGCGGATCTAAACGGTCTATCAAAGGCACACCGAACGCAGCAGTCTTGCCCGTTCCTGTTTGTGCCTGCCCAATTATGTCACGTCCCTCGAGGATGTGTGGAATCGCTTGCGACTGAATCGGTGTCGCGTTCTCAAATCCCATCTCGGCAATGGCTTCCTGTAGCTCATCTGAAAGAGCTAGCTCACTAAATTTAATTGTATTCATTAATGGATTTTTTTAAATTGGTCTTTTGTGTATCGACCTGACTTTTAATATATAATAAGTCACAAAGATAGTAAAATTATAGGAATATTCTAATTGATTGCCAATATTTAAAGCTTTTCAACTATTCTGATAAAATAAATATGTAATATTCGGATGAAATTGGAATGAAAACAGGTATGAATAATCCGGTAGAAAATAAGACTATCCCAACAGTTACGGGCTCTCAGATGCCCAATGGCATCCCATTCATCATTGGCAACGAGCTGGCAGAACGGTTCAGTTACTATGGAATGCGTGCTATTCTAACAGTTTTTATGACCACTTACTTGCTTAATTCTGCAGGTCAAAAGGATGTGATGACAGAAGAAGAAAGTAAGGTTTGGTACCATCTGTTTTCTTCCGCCAACTATCTTCTTCCTATACTAGGAGCTGTCTTTGCAGATGCTTTATGGGGCAAATACAGAACGATTATTGCGCTGTCTGTTGTTTATTGTCTTGGTCACTTAGCACTCACGCTCGATGAAACAAGGCTAGGGCTTTCGTTAGGACTCACGATGATTGCCATTGGTTCGGGAGGAATTAAGCCTTGTGTGTCGGCTCTTGTAGGAGATCAGTTTAACAAGAATAATAAACATTTATTAGAAAAAGTGTTTAATCTTTTTTATTTGGCGATCAATTTAGGCGCTGCTATATCAAGCATTCTAACCCCCTACCTTTTGAGAAATTATGGATCTTCAGTTGCCTTTGGAGTACCAGGTATATTAATGATTATTGCAACCTTGATCTTTTGGTTGGGGAAAAATCATTATACAACACCTGCTCCGGTTGGGTTTAAAAAATACTTTAGCAATTTCGCGAACAAAGATATTCAAAGTACGTTACTCTCGTTAATGGTTATTTATTTTTTCATGGCCATTTTCTGGTCACTCTATGAGCAAAACCCCTCCTCATGGGTATTACAAGCTTCTTCGGCATTGATGGATAAGCATGTAGACTTGACTTTTGGAATATTTAATTACAAATGGTTAAGGTTTGAAGTTTATCCGGATCAGATTCAATCGTTGAATCCTATTTATGTTTTGATTTTAGTACCGCTGTTTTCATTTTTTGTTTATCCGATGATAAGTAAAATTTTCCCTCTAACGCCTTTACGTAAAATTTCCATTGGCTTTTTTGTTATGGCAGCTACTTTTGTAATAATA
>JANYCO010000667.1 GCA_025360235.1 Cytophagales bacterium | reverse complement strand
CTCTGCCGGCTTTGACTGGGAGGACAAAACACAGGTATGGAAAAAAGTGGAAGAAGAGCTCAACGAATTTAAAGCTGAATTTAACATTGCAGATCATAAAGCCATCAATAAAGAAAAGGCCGAAAAAGAATTTGGCGATCTTTTATTTTCTTTAATCAATTACGCTCGATTCATAGATATCAATCCTGAGGATGCATTAGAAAAAACGAATAAAAAATTTATCAGACGATTTACATATCTGGAAGAAGAATCTAAAAAAGACGGGAAAGAATTGGGGAAAATGACGCTGGAGGAAATGGATGTGTATTGGGATAGGGCGAAAACTTTGGAATAGTTTTCTGATTTGATAATTTGGTGATGGAAAATAATTAGAGCTGCTGTCAGACGGCTAAAATAATTCAAAACTTAAAATTCATAATCCCACTATGGAACCACTTAAAAATATTTACAACAAAGCCTTCATCGACGAGTTTACAAGTGTTCTTAAAAAAGTATACCCTTCCTTGGACACCAATCGCTTTACTAAATTAATTTTTGACAAAAACTGGCCGGAAAAAGAACTAAAACAACGCATGAGGCATATCTCGGAAGTATTGAAACAAGTGCTTCCTGAAGATTTCAAAACCTCTACTGAAATTATTGTTCAATGTGTCGCCGACCTTAGAAAAATACATTTAGGGGAAATGTCTTTGGGATATATGTTCCTTCCAGATTTTATAGAAGTATATGGGATTGATAATTTTGAAAATTCCATTAACGCTTTTGAAAAAATTACGTTGCTTGCAAGTGCCGAATTTGCCGTCAGGCCTTTTCTGATAAAATATCCTGAAAGGATGCAAAAGCAAATGTTAAAATGGTCAAAACATCCGGAAGCTATGGTAAGAAGACTTGCCAGCGAAGGTTTTCGTCCGCGTCTGCCCTGGGCAATGGCGGTTCCTTACCTCAAAAAAGACCCAGCTGTACTACTTCCTGTTTTAGAAAATCTAAAACAAGATGAGTCCGAAACGGTGCGAAGAAGTGTGGCCAATAATCTGAACGATATAGCAAAGGAACATCCCGATGTAGTGATGCAGCTTGCTTCCAAATGGCAAGGGATAAGTCCTGAAGTGGATTGGGTGATTCGTCATGGAAGTCGTACACTTTTGAAAAAGGGAAATACTAAAGCGCTAAAATATTTTGGTCTTACGGAAACAAAAGGCGTCAGTATTGGCTTGCTTAAAACAGATAAGAAAAAAATAAAAATGGGCGATGATCTGTATTTTTCATTTACCATGACGGTAAAGAAGGCTGCCAAACTCCGCATTGAATATGGTATTGACTTTATGAAAGCCAATGGAAAAACAAATAGGAAAATCTTTAAGCTTAGCGAAAGTCATTTTGAGAAAGGCGAGCACCTTCTGGAACGGAAACAATCTTTCAGAGATTTTACTACGAGAAAACACTATCCCGGTAAGCATGCGCTTGCCATTATTGTAAACGGACAAGAAAAGGAAACGATGGGATTTGTATTGGGAAAATAATTTTCCCTTCTATCATTTTTTATGTATCTTTAACGAAGAAGAAAACACCCTTCGCGCCGTTGTATACTTATGAACTCAAAAATTCGGATCAGTTTTGCTATTTTGATCGTCCTTTTATTTTCTAACGTTGTCTTAGCTCAAGACCGTGACGTTGAAATTGCTCATGAGTATTTTGGTACACAGGAATACGATAAAGCCAAAGACATGTACGACAGGCTTTCCAAGAACACGGTTAACCTTTCTTATATCTACGAAAATTACCTTTTTACATTACTTCATTTCAAACAAAAAGAAGAAGCGGAAAAGCTTATCCGTAAAATGATAAAGATTTCGGAGGATAATCTTTTCTACAAACTTGATCACTACATGTTGGTAACTGAAATGAATGGAGAGGATAAATCCGAAAAAGAATTTAACGGCCTTGTAAACGATATTAAACAAGATGAAAGTGCTGTAGAAAAAGCCGCTGATTATTTATTAAAACGGAATCTGTTTGAAAAAGCAAAAATTCTTTTTCTTGCGTCCCGAAAAGCCTTAAAAAATAATTCATTATATGTAATTCCCTTAGCCAATATCTATTATCAGCAAGGCGATGTGGAAAAGACAATCGAAGAGCTTCTTTCTTACCTTAAAAATAACCCTGAGGAATTAGACAATGTAAAAAATGTATTTCAGAACAACATGAAGGAAGAAAAAGACCTGGAATTGCTGGAAACAAACCTTTACGAACGAATACAAAGTGAACCCGACGAGATCTCTTACAATGAATTATTGTTGTGGTTAAACCTGCAAAAGAAAAATTTCTCCAAAGCATACATGCAAGCCAAGGCAATAGACAAGCGTCTTCGCACGCAAGGTAATAAGATGATGGAAGTGGGCAGGATAGCCATGGAAAACAAAGACTACGAAAACGCTTCCCGTTTTTTTGACTATGTTATAAAAGAATATCCAAATGGGATAAATTACGGTACTGCCAGAGGAGAGATGATAAAAGCCAAAGAAGAGACCATAAGAAATTCTTATCCTGTTGACCCCTTAAAAATAAAATCACTGATCGCCGATTATTTAAAAATGATCAAAGAATTAGGGGCAAGTCCTACTACGGTAGAAGCCAGAAGAAGTACTGCCCAACTGTACGCCTTCTATCTTGACAACAAAGACACCGCCATAATTCTTCTTAGCGAGGCAATCACCATTGCAAAAAATGACATGCGAGGGAAATGCAAAGCAAAAATTGACCTTGGTGATATCTATCTTCTAAAAGGGGAGCCCTGGGAAGCTACTCTCCTTTATTCACAAGTAGAGAAAGATATGAAAGAAGACCCGCTAGGACATGAAGCGAAACTTAGAAATGCAAAACTCTCTTATTATAAAGGCGAATTTGATCTGGCACAAGAACATCTTGATGTATTGAAACTGGCCACTTCACGCGAAATTGCCAACGATGCTATGGACTTAAGCATTCTGATACAAGACAATACAGGCTTAGACAGCACTACTGAAGCCATGAAAGAATATTCGGCAATAGACCTTTTGCTTTTCCAAAATAAAACCACTGAAGCACTAGTCAAAACAGATTCAATGCTTATAAAATTCCCCGATCATTCCCTTACCGATGAATTACTTTGGCTCAGAGCAAAAATTTATCGCAAAATGGGTGACTATCCCAATGCAATTACCTCACTGGAAAAAATAAACAGTAATTATCCAGACGATATTCTTGGAGATAATGCTTTGTATATGCTAGGAAATATTTATGAGGAGAACATAAAAGACAATGCCAAAGCAATGGAACTCTACCAAAATTTTATGGTCAAATATCCAGGCAGCATTTTTACGGTAGAGGCCAGAAAACGATTTAGATTATTAAGAGGAGATAAGCTTTAAAATCATTTATAAATTTAATTTATGGGCAGTCAAGTTCTAGTGTTACTTCTATCTTTCTATGGAATTTTCCTTATCTGTTGCGGCATTGTTGCCGTTTCTTTTATTGGCTTAAAAG
>JANYCO010000653.1 GCA_025360235.1 Cytophagales bacterium | reverse complement strand
CCACATCAGCGCCTATTTCAGCACATTTCAATAAGTGCATACTATGACGCACTGATGCTGCAAGAATTTCTGTCTCATAGCCATAATTATCATAGATCTGTCTGATTTGCGCAATCAACTCCAAACCATCAGTAGCAATATCATCAAGACGTCCTACAAAAGGAGATACATAACTTGCTCCTGCTTTTGCAGCCAACAAGGCTTGTCCGGCAGTAAATACAAGGGTACAGTTTGTTCTGATTCCTTTTTCAGTAAAATATTTTATCGCTTTTATTCCGTCTTTTATCATCGGAACTTTAACCACTATTTTCGGATCTAGTTTCACTAGCTCTTCTCCTTCTTTGATCATTCCTGCAAAGTCTGTAGAGATAACTTCTGCACTTACATCACCATCTACAATAGCACAAATCGCTTTGTAATGATTTTTTACATTAGCATCTCCACTAATGCCTTCTTTTGCCATTAGAGATGGGTTTGTTGTTACACCGTCAAGTACACCAAGATCTTGTGCTTCCTTGATTTCTTTTAAATTTGCAGTATCAATAAAGAATTTCATATTTTTTTAGTTTTTAAGTTTCTTATGGTCAAAAGTAAGGAAATAAGTTGAGAGATTCAAGATGCTGGATTGAAGATATTAGATACAAGATGTAAGATGTAAGATACTAGATGTCAGATATAAAAAAAGATAAATTAATAGCTATCGGACAGTTTTGTTCATAGAAATGAGCCTACTTTAAAAGTATCGTGAATTTTAATAATAAAATTGTTGAATGGCTAACTTAATGAAGTTTACAATTATCTAGCATCTTAAATCCAGTATCTAGAATCTAAAAAATGGCAAACCAAGTATCGCACCGCTACAACCGTTTACCCTTGCTTCCTTCCGAACCTGGGGGAGTTGACAGGAGCTGGTCGTACCGGCTTGCCGGGGGCAAAGGTAGGAAAATTCCTATTAATCAAAAATTTTTATTTAAACCACTAAGGTTTAAATTTGAATATTAAGTTAAATTCACTTGTTAAAACCTTGGAGCTCTTGATGAAAGAAAAATTTTCTATAGCTAACTATAAAAAAGGCATACTTGATGACGACAGAATGATCTTAAGTAGAGCCATTACACTTATAGAAAGTAGTTTGTCGGCAGACCGCAAAAATGCATCAACCCTTATCAAAAGCATTTTCCCTCACACTGGTAACGCCTACCGCATTGGTATCAGCGGCATTCCCGGTGCAGGCAAAAGTACATTTATAGAAGCGCTTGGCAAACACCTTACCTCCCAAGGCAATAAAGTAGCTGTATTAGCCATAGACCCATCAAGTAAAATAAGTGGAGGAAGCATACTTGGAGATAAAACAAGAATGGCTGAACTTGCAAAGAATGAAATGGCCTTCATTCGCCCCTCACCTGCCAATTCTACATTAGGTGGCATAGCCGAAAAAACATATGAGACAATCTTACTCTGCGAAGCTGCAGGCTTTAACTATATCTTTATAGAAACTGTAGGCGTTGGTCAATCCGAAACAGAGATATACCACCTTACCGATTTATTCCTTCTTCTCATGATTACCGGTATGGGCGATGAACTCCAATCCATGAAAAAGGGAATCATGGAACTTGCAGACATTATCGTTATCAACAAGGCAGATGGCGAGAACAAAGAAAACGCATCCAAAACTGCGCTCGAAATCAAACAGGTTTTACATCTCTTTGCCTCTGGAAAATCCAAACAGGAGCCTGTCCTGACTACCTGTTCAGCAAAGGAAAATACGAATATCGCTGAAATAGCACTTTTACTGGAAAATTTCAAGGAAACTTCAATCACCAGTGGCCAATGGGCTCAAAAAAGAACTACAAATGCCAGACAAAGTCTTTTACGTGAAATAAACCATCACTTACAGACCGATTTTTATTCCAATACTTTTATCCAAAAAAATCTTAAAAAGATTGAAAATGAAGTAGCTAAAGGCTTTATAACACCTCAGGCTGCGGCTATTTTGCTATTGAAAAATTATAAAGCAAAAAAATAATTTTTTCGCAACTCGTTTTTTCTATTTTTACGTAGAAATGAATGTAATTATTAATGCTTAATTGTTAATGATTGGAGATTTGATACTGAACATAGAATTTATATGATTATGAATAACACAAAAGAAAATTATACGGAGCAGGAGAACGCGATATGGACAGTATTAAACACCCGCTTATTACAATTCCTCCCAGAGACTGCAGACAGCGCCGTTTTTAATGGCATCCAAAAACTTGGCTACCCCTCCGACCATGTGCCGGATCTGGAAGAAATAAACAGCAAACTGACTACTCTTACTAACTGGACGGTTGTGGCACTCGACGACATGGTAGAAGACAATGAATTTATCGCTATGCTGGCCGAAAAAAAATACCCTTGCCGTACGTGGCTGCGCACAAAGGAACAGTTAGATAATGACATCGACGAATACGATATGTTTCACGACATCATTGGACATACTCCACTTCTGACTATACCGGCCTACTCTAATTACCTTACAGGATTAGGCAAAATTGCGCTTGAAAATCTTAAAAATAAAGAAGCAATCGCTCTGCTTAAAAGGGTTTACTGGCATTCTATACAGTTTGGCCTTATAGCTAGTGACAATATGCTAAAAATATATGGAGCACATCTTACTTCTTCAAGAGGAGAAACCATCTACTCTATTAGTGCTGGCGTACCAAAATACAATCTGGATGTTGCCATAATGATGAATACTCCCTACAAAAAAGGAAGTTATCAGGAAAAATATTTTGTAATTAATTCTTATGACGATTTGTTTAATAGCCTTGATGGCATCAAGAGTGAGTTAGCAAAAAGAGTTTAAAATGGCAAAAGGTGAGAGGTAAAAGGCACAAAAATTAATCCCACTTTTCACCTTTTACCTCTCACCTTTTTACTTCTCACAATTTCACCAAATCCTAATACCCTTAAAAA
>JANYCO010000621.1 GCA_025360235.1 Cytophagales bacterium | reverse complement strand
ATTATCTTGAATAATTACAGCAACAATATCTCCAGGCTTCATGTTCGCTTGGCGTTGAGCATCCTTGATTAGTTGAGCCATACCTACTGCCTCCAAAGCGATAATTTGTTTTTTCAGGCTCTTTACCTCCGTCGTTTTCGCCTGTTCCTGTGCTACAAGATTCCCTACTTTATCAAAATCAATACCCTGTTGTTCCGCAATTTTTCTTAGCGGGTCTTCTCGGTCAATTATAGATTTTGCTATTTCTCTATCTTTGTCCGTCATGGTATTATTCAATTGAACAACTCTGAATTTAAGCGTTCCGATTGTAAGGTCGCGGCTAAATTTCTTGATTTCGTCCTCTATAGCGGATTTATACTCTTTCTGAATTTTTTCTATTGTAGGCTCTTGGAGTATGCTTGGTTTTAGTGTCGCAAGCATCTTGTCAGGACTGATGCCCAAGAGTATTAATTTCTTACGATTTTCTGCATAAGTCGTTTTTATTAGAGGATCAATTTCTTTTTTATTATCCGATCGTAGTTCTGCGATATGGTTTCTTAATTCTACTGCACAGCTAACCCGCAAATAATCATTCATTGCCGCCGTTATTTGTTTTTTTTCTGATTCGTACTTCATATCATCATATTCTTGACCGAGAGTCATCTTCTGTAGTGTGCGTCCGGCATCGCGTAGTACTTTTTCATTCTGTATGAGCTGTTTGTTAATAAGATCAGCCACGCACTGAGGGTTATTACAGCTTTTCAGTTTAATTCTGTCAAACTCTTCACGGTCATCTTGGGCAAAGGCAGAAAACACAACTAATGGCAAAAGTGCATTAATCAATAATAGACAAGTTCTTAAACGCATGATATTTGTATTATTTTGTGTGAAAAATGGCGTAATTTATTGGCGTACAATATCTTAATATCACTTTCTATGTAATATTATTGCATCTCACCGATTTTGAGGTCAATGTCTTCGGGCGATTGATTGATACTGAGACTCGTCTTTGATTGCAATCGTCGTCGTTATTTGTTCGTGGGTGCTGTGTAGCCACCTTCACAATACCCTTGTACCGTCAAGCTCAATGTAGCCCAACTGCCATTTCGCACGAGTGCCGAAGCGTAGCCGATTTTAAATTCACTGATTGCGTCATAGCGAGGTGTTATGTTATAACTTCTTTGCCAGTTACAAAGTGTCAAGGAGTTAGTGTTGCTTTACACGAGTATTTTTCACCATTCCACTGAGCATTACATGAAATCTGACATTCATTATTAGAAAGCGATTCCATGGTTATCTTTAAATTTCCCACTTCAGACTTTAGGTAAATAATTCGTCCATCAACTGTCCAAGAAAAATCTTCAATAAGTTTCTGGTCATAATCTGAGGAAGGGAATCTAAATCGTCCTTTACCTTCTGGCATAAGAGTAACTGATGCTTGAGACCACCAATTGTTGTTAATATCAACAGATTCATTGTCAATCTCAAGGCGGGATAGCGACCAGATCTTGCCTTTCGCACCTTCACCTGCCAATGCCTTTATAATGTTGCTTTCGTTATTCTGTTTTTCTCCATTAATATCCTCCTGTCTACTTTTCTGGGCTAGCCACGATTCTACAGATTCTTTACCTACAGTAAATACTTTACCAGCAACGCCAAAACTTGCGAAACGATAATCTTCCTTTCCAATTTTTATCCTAGTAAAAGAAAACGTAAACCAACTATAGTAATCAACATACTTTTTCACAACATCATCACTTCCATTTTCTGTGAGAATTTCTCCAAAAAATGGTACTTCATCATATGTGGCATTCTTCAGTACATTCTTGAGCTCACTGTAATGCTGTGAGGCGGTTGGATTGTTATTCCAAAGAAATCTGCCAATAGCAAATGGCACAACAATCGTGACAACGAAAATCACCAAAAATATTCCACCAATTCCGAGCATACCATCCTTTTGTGAATTGGATACAGAATTAGAGTTTTCTTGACTAGATTCTGTTTTACCATTCTTATCGTTGCTCGTGATTGGCATCTGTGGAAATGGATTAGTAAATCCATGAGGCATTGGAGGAGGTTGACTATTAAATCCGCTCAACGCTTGTGGAAATAGATTAGTAAACCCACCAGGCATTGGTGGAGG
>JANYCO010000617.1 GCA_025360235.1 Cytophagales bacterium | reverse complement strand
CTGGTTTACTCTCCTGGCCAAAGGCTGCCTGGTAAAAAAAACATAAAAAAATAAGTTTATAATACAGTCTCATTTTTTAATTTAACGATCAAACCTTGTAACGGTTTTTCAGATCTTAACAATCGTAATTACAATCCCACGGGTAACGATTAACAGGGTCTTCGACCACTGTTAACGTTTAATTCTAAGGATGAAAGGATTTATCCTTTGTAAAGATAATGTAATCTACGTCAAATTCAGCAATCGTCAATGGCTCACAAAGAAGTAAAAAATCGACCTTCTGAATTTTACCAGGTTCCATGATCCCTCCACCGGAAGTATCACTCAAGGTAAAGTCAGTCAATTTAACAGAAAGAATTTCCCATCCGGTTGAAGGTGTATTTATCGTGTATTCATACTTATCACCATCTGATTCTGTTAACGTAATCGATGGACTTGCTGTCGTGCTTTTTCTGTACATCATATTAAAGTAGGTTTCTGAACTGTTGTAAGGAATACCAAATACACCAACGTTGTTATGGCCAAGGCCACCTATGTAATAATTATTGGGTCCGAGTTTATCATCACCTTTTAAATGGTAGTATTTTTTTTGAACCGGATCCGGACTTGAAAAGTAGCCACTTTCAATTTCTTCATCTCTTGAGCCGGTAGTATATTCATCAAAAAAATCCCACCAGTCATAGCTATTTACAATCTTTCCTTTTCCGTCAAAATCAGACACGAGTACACCGGCAGGAATTCTCGGTTTAATAATGGCTACCGTATCGTACCATTTCTCTTGCCTGCCAAAAATGGATAATTCGGCAATACAATTTTCACCGCCCATAAAAAAATAAACATTATCTGAGCTTCCGTCCCATAGAGCATTTGTATTATCCAGAATAGCTGAAATCCCGTTAAACGATTTGGTAGCTTTTGATTGAGTACCATATAATTTAATTGTCCAACTTACTTTCGCACTGAACACCGACTGAAAGGTTACCTGTTCAATTTCAAAATTTACAGTCGGTTTGTCCGCCTGAAAGGTTGAGATAAAATGAAAGTCTTTTCCGGCAATAGCCAATTCAGGTCCCCGGAACTCTTTGTCGAAATTCCGCTTGCAGGATAAATGCATTCCGACAAGTAAAATAAGTACTAGCGTATATAGATGTTTCATGCTATTAAAAGATTAATGAGAAGTTAATGAATAGTTGATCGAAGTTATAATCATTGTTTTTGTTTTTCAGGTCCTTAACAAAGATTTTATTGTAATCTAACGTAGTATAAGAATATTTACTAAACCTGAATCGGATAGAAGGGGAAAGCAAAAGTTGTCTTTGATCAATAATATAATCTGTAAACCCCGTTATTTCTTTGAATTCATTTCTTATTGCATATGCTTCATTTCCGGATCCCCATAAATATTTTGTTCCGATCAATAAATCAATATTTTTCAATACTTCTGCTGTAATTCCCCCATCAATCATAATAGTCGAAAAATCCAGCGGTGCGATTCCTGTTCTTTTTGTCCCCTCATACCTGGCTCCGGCAATAACGGCCAATTCTTTTTTGAAAGAAAGTAAACGACCTAACCGGAATCTTGCCCCGCCTTGTATAGAAGAAAATTTTCTAAAATCGGTTGCCCCCTCGCCGATAATCTCAGACAGTAGATCACCTCTTAAGGAGGTATACAAAATATCTGCCGAATCAGATTTTGATACTTCAACGGTCAAACCCTTTCTGTTAGGAGTTGCCTGGCCATAGGGCTGCACGTTCCCGTAGATCGGTAGAAAGGCCATTAAAGTTGTTCCGATTCTCTGATTATACAATTGAAGGTCTGTCATCCGATCAAAAAGGTTGACAGGCCTGCTTATGGAATCATTCATGACTTTTCCAAAAACAGATGGATCTGAGTTCGTCATGATTCGTAACGTTTGTGCGGTAGGACTAAAAAAATCGGGCCCCACGTTTCTGTAGGATACTTTTAACTTTATATTTTTTCTTTTGATCCGGGCAAATATTCCCGCATCATAGAAATAATCGTTTGAGCTTGCCGCTCTATTTTGGTTTTCTATAAAATAGTAATTGTCTGAAGCTCCCAATTCTCCTGATAGTCCAACAGCCAATTTATTATTTGTAATAGGAGTTATTTCAAAATCAGAAGTGACGACATTGTTTTTAAAGTCAACTACGGTGTCTACGGTAGAGCCCTTGTTGTCGAACATGCTCACCAAATTCACCCCCAGCCTTAAGTACTTGCTTTGTTTAATATCCACTTTTCCTCCAACTACTAACCTATCGGGAATATTAGTAGCATTGGCTTTTCTTACCCTGGTGGCAAATAGATGCAGGCTTACTTTTTCAATCGCGTTGCCAATACCGAGGGCAGTATTGGCCTGCATTCCCTGTAACCTCCATTTATTAGAACTGTTAAAATTGTCATAAGCAATGATATCTCTCCTTGTTTTGAAAATAGGAGATTCAAATTCGGAGAAGATCTCTTCGTTATTATACAAGGTGTATTTCGTAAGTCCTACATCGATGTCTCCAACTTCATATTTTACTATTTTGTTAATAGTACCTTCCGCACGGATTTGTCGGAAGATAAGTCCTAATCCTCCTGCATTGCCCTCGCCCATATTTGTTTCGGCCCTCAGGATAGCGTGTACCTTAAACGACTGGTCAGGTTGAATCTTAATACCCACATCAAAAAAACTTCTCCCGTAAGAACCTCTTTTCACAGACAGCGAATCGTTTTTCATCAGGTTTCCATTTAACTGACTTTTATGAACAGTACTTCTAAAGACTCCAAAATAAGAAATGATCTGTTCGTTCTGCGCAAACAGAGAACTTACAGAAAACAATAAGCAGGCAAGTATTAAATTTTTCATTTTTAGCATTACTATATTTTATTAAAAGAAAACTTTCAATTCCAAAGAGACCTCATGTCCTCTGAATTTATCCAGCTTAAAGTTTGGATCTTTGTGAGTCATATATAAATAGCGGAGATAAAGGCCAGCCTTTTTTGCAAAATTATAATCGAGCCCGGTCCCTGCTCCCCATCCTATCTGATTCATAGGCTTACTATTTGCTGCCCTTTCAGTCCGATCATTCCCTACTGCTTTTTGAAAACCGACATGGCCTAGTAAAGACAATTTTGAGTTTAGATGATAGTAAGCCATGAACTCATTGTAAAGAGTTCTGACAAATGCCTTTTTCGTCAGGGAAGGTATAGGAGAGATCTTGTCGCCTACAGAGTTGTAATTAGTAAAATTGGTAAGGATAAGTGTTTTCCCAAAAACACTGGTTCTGTATCTTAGGTTTACATCCAGCATATTAAAAG
>JANYCO010000583.1 GCA_025360235.1 Cytophagales bacterium | reverse complement strand
GGGAGATTAAGAAGCAGTATAGTTTTGAAGAGGTTAAGGAAAATTCGAAATTGAAATAGGAAGATATTAATTTTGAAAACGCAGTGTTTCATAGATGCATTCCGTCCTGTCTCCAGACAGGACGGGGTGATAGATCCCTTAGGTTTTTTTATAAAGGAATAACACCTTCAACTAAATCAAAAGAATTACAGTAAAGACAACCGAATGTATTGACCTCCGGGCTTCAACCACAAAAATCCCTTTAAAAAGAAACCAACAGTTCCAATTCCTTTCAAAAAGGGAATATAACCTTACACCTAATAATATGCTTTTTTATATAAAAAGCGTTTGATTTCAGCTTTTTATATTTTTTTATATGAAATAACTACCCAATAGTACATAGGTAAAATCCTTGTATGATAATGTGTTTTTTCGTTGATAAATCGTTCAACGTTCTTCATAATTTTACCGTTAAAGAACTTATAATTCAAACGTTAACCCAAAATAATTATGGCAACTAAAATTCATTCTTATTATCTGCAAGCGGGGGAGATTGGTGGAGTAGAAGCGAGAGCAAAATTATCAATGCTTACAAATGTTAATTCTTTTCAGGCGGCGTCTATTCCAGACACCGAAGAAAACGTTGAAATTTTTGAAGAAGCAATGAGAAAAATAGTTAAAGAATTCAACAAAGAAGATTCTTATTTAAAAGCATTACGCTTAAAAGTGATTCAATTGCTTTTGGAGAAGAAAGTAGCATAGATCAATTACGAATTAAAAATTACGAATTAAAAATTACGAATTACGGAATGGTCTCGTAATTCGTAATTAACTTATTCTCCCGCTTTCGCAGCCAACAAACCCGCCACCGTTTTAACCCGTACAAAATCAGATTGCAATTTTTCAGCATTTGGATGGGTGTCTGTGCAAACAATCCTACTAATAATACCACTGTCTTTTATTTTCTTAATTCCATCACCAACAAAAATACCATGTGTAGTGATAACTGAAATATCTTTGGCTCCGGCATTCTTGTATGATTGTGCTGCTTGTACCAATGAACCACCGGTTCGGATCATATCATCATAGATGATTACATTTCTGTTTTTTACATCTGCACTTATCCCCGTCACTTTTGTTTCGTCACCCGAGATTCTTGTTTTAAAAACGAAAGCGCCATTTACTTTCATATCATTGGCTAGCGATTCTACCCATTTCGCGCGCCCGGCATCGGTACTTGCCAGAACAAAATCATCCCCATACATTTCATGACAAGCTTCGGTAATGATTGGTTTTGAATAAAGATGTACGGGACGAATTCCACTTTCAAAATAATGAGGTATGCCTTCGGTATGTAAGTCTACCAGTATAATTTTATTACCTAGACTTGTGCGGGGTATAGATGAGAATAGAGTAGCCCTTGTTTTTGCAGTAACAACTTCGCCATATTTCACCGCACGTTCCATGGTAGAATAACCGAAGTAGGGCATAATAAGCGTGAGTGAAATAGCTCCGTATTTTACTACCGAACTTGCCAAATCATAAATCTCCAAAGTATCCGCATCAGAAACAGTTCCACCAAGGATAATTACGTGTCGCTCATTTACATCAGAGAGAATTCGAATGTAGCGTTCCCCATCAGGAAATTTTTTTATTTCAAGTTGACCGTCTTCAAAGTCGGAAGCGGCAAGGATTTTCTTTTTTAGGGAAGAATAATTTTCTGTAGAAAATAGAAGTTTTTTCATTTTATAGTTTTAAAATTCTTAATTCTTTTTAGTCGGGAGCAGAATAGAAAAGCTGCAGCCTTTATCAACGTTACTGGTAATGGTGATGCTGCCTTTCATAATTTCAACCTGGGTTTTAACAATGTAAAGTCCCAAGCCTTTTCCTTCCTTGTCAAGATGGAATCTTTTGTAAGGATGAAAAAGTTTTTCGCTGAATTTCTCCAGGTCAATACCTCGTCCATTGTCAATAAAATTTAATCTGAAATTATCGGCATCGAGGTTGTATTCAATAGAAAGTATTGGGGTAACGCCTTCTTTTCTGTATTTAATGGCATTGCTTATTAGATTGTAAAAAATATTATTGATGTAAGCGGAAACGCAATTGATAGTAGTGCCTTGTTCAAAGTTGTTTTCGATGATAATTTTAGATTCTTCTATTTCTTTGGATAATAATATTTTCACGTCACTTAGTACAGTATTAATATCGACTTCTTGCAATAAAGCAGAAGAATTTTTTTGCAGATCAAGAATGCCTACCAAGTCTTTTATTATGCTGTCCAGTTTTAATGTAGTTTCATTTGACCTGTCAAGAATGGTTAGATTTACTGGGTCTGAAATGTTTTTTCTATTGTAGATCTGGGCAAGGCCTAAGAGCGTAGCTACCGGTCCCCGGAGGTTATGTGCAGTTACAAAAGCAAACTGCTCTAATCGGTGGTTATA
>JANYCO010000564.1 GCA_025360235.1 Cytophagales bacterium | reverse complement strand
TTCAAAGGCTCCCGGACGGGTTCTTGGTTTCCAGATTCCGGCTCTTAACACGTCTACTTTCAGGTTTTGTAATCCTTTAGCAGTAGCTAATAATTGCTCCGGAGTTTCTGCACTACAAGGCCCAGCTATCACTAGTGGCTTGCTCTTCATTTTTGACCACTTATCTAGTGGATTCACTTTTAGCGTTACATTCATAATTTTACTTGTACATTGGTAAAAATAGCCAACAAAATGAGTAGTATTAAAGTTCTATTTGCAGACTATGATTGATAAACAACTTTCTTTCGGAGATACGTCAAATGCTTTTTCAGGCAAATCGGCTAATGAATTGAGAAAGATGAACTTCCTTTTCACGCTTATGGGTGTCCCAGAACTTGCAAAAGTAGGGATTTTTTTAATTAAAACCTTGTTAAAGCTCAATTTTCCAATAAAAAAAATCGTTAAAATCACCCTTTTCAAGCAATTCTGCGGGGGTGAATCGTTGGAAGAGTGTATGATCATTATAAATAAACTCAGCAAAGGAGGAATTAAGAGTATTCTTGATTATTCGGTCGAGGGAGACTCTGAAGAAAAAGATTTTGTTCAAAATGCTGAAATTATTGAGCGCACAATTGCTTTGGGTGCCAAAGATAAAGCAATTGGGTTTGCTGTTTTTAAAATAACGAGTATAGGTTCTGCAGCACTTTTAGAAAAAATTCAAAACGCAGCAGCGCTATCCGAGCGAGAGTCCATGGCATTTGAACGAATACAATACAGGATTCATCATCTCTGTGAAATGGCTTTTAATTTAGACGTAAAAATTTTGATAGATGCAGAGGAAAGTTGGATTCAGAATACAATTGATGATCTGATTTTGCAGATGATGCGGAAGTTTAATGAAAAGAAAGCTGTGGTGTACACCACCATGCAACTTTATAAAAAGGCTTCCTTGCATAATCTTCAACACCTAAAAGAGCTTTCCAAAATTGAAGCGTTTCAACTCGCTGTAAAATTGGTAAGAGGTGCTTACATGGAAAAAGAAAGAGAACGCGCAAAATTACTTTCCTATCCTTCTCCTATTCATAACGACAAGGAGGCTACAGATATGGCTTTCAACGAGGCTCTGGAGTTTTGTGTGAAAAATAATATTTCAGTATGCGCTGGTTCTCACAATGAAAAAAGTAATTTATTTTTGACTTACTTAATGAAGGAAAACAATATTCCTGCAAGTTCCGATATGATTTATTTCGCTCAACTCTACGGAATGAGCGATCACATCAGTTTTAACCTTGCAAAAGCTGGGTATAATGTATCCAAGTACCTTCCCTTTGGTCCTGTGCGTTCGGTAATGCCTTATTTGTTTAGAAGAGCCGAAGAAAATAAATCCATAACGGGAGAAATGGGGAGAGAGCTTAGGCTTATCCGTGAAGAACTTAAGAGAAGAATGATTTGATAATTTGAGGATTAAAAAAAATATATAAAATAAACATCATCATCAAATCGTCAAATTACCAAATCGTCAAATCAAATAGTATCTTTGCCCTTCATTTAACAAACCGATGTTTAGCAAGGATTACATTCGTCATTACAAGGAGCATATTATTTTGTCGTTGCCGGTAGCGGTGAGTCAGTTGGGACATATATTTGTAGGGGTTGCTGATACGGTGATTGCAGGGCAACGATTTGGAACCTCTTCCTTAGCTTCTGCTGCTATTGCCAGTAGTTTGTTTTTTCCTGTGTTAATGCTTGGAATAGGAATTTCTTTTGGGGCAACTTCTCTTATTGCAAAGGCAGATGGTGCAGGAGACAAAAATGAAATTCGTGTATTGTTTAAACATAGTTTGTTGCTAAATTTTATACTTTCTATTTTCCTTTTCCTCTTGCTGTATAAAGGAGCTTTTATTATTAGAGAGTTAAATCAGCCTGCCGGAGTGGTGGAAGCTGCTATCCCTTTTGAAGAATGGTTGGCGTGGTCCATACTGCCATTGATGGTGTTTCAATCCTTTAAACAATTTGCAGAAGGCTTATCCTTTATTCGACAAGCAATGATCATTAGTATTAGTTCAAATATTTTAAATGTACTCTTGATCTTTGTTTTCATGGATGGTTTTTACGGAGTAATTCCTCCTATGGGGCTAAATGGAATTGCAGTTGCCACTTTTGTAGCCAGAGTTTTTATGGCTTTGGCAATGGTCGTTTTAGTATTAACCGACAAGCAGTTTTCTTTTTATCTTTATGATTGGAATAAAATAAAATTAAGTTTATCAAAATTTTATGAATTGATTCAGATTAGTTTACCAATAGGAATGCAGCTTGCTTTAGAGGCGGGAGCTTTTGGCTTTGCTTTTATTATTGTTGGATGGTTAGGTGAAGTTGAAATTGCAGCCCATCAGATTGCATTAAATATGGCGGGTGTCACCTATATGGGTGCTACCGGAATAGCAGCAGCAGCAACGGTGAGGGTTGGCAATGAACTTGGACGAAAGGATTTTATTCAATTGCGCAAAGCAGGATACAGTGCTATGGTTCTTGTACTTATTTACATGAGCATTACTGCTGCATGTTTTGTTTGCTTCCGTTTTTTCCTGCCTACTTTATATTTCGAAGAAGGAGCGATGACCCAATTAAACGAAACGGCAGTGGTACAAATGGTTTCTTCCCTGCTCTTGATTGCAGCTTTTTTCCAGTTCTCCGACGGCATTCAGGTAGTTGGATTAGGCGCCTTGCGTGGTATGGGTGATGTAGTGATTCCAACGGTTGCAGTATTGGTTGCCTATTATATCATCGGCCTTCCTTTGGGATATTGGCTTGCTTTTACAAAAAACTTAGGAATTGAAGGTGTATGGTACGGTCTATGTTTTGGACTGGTCTTCGTTTCCATATTTTTATTTTTGAGATTTAAGATCAAGACAGGGCGGCTGATAAAAATTTCTACGTTACCTTCAAAATGCTAAACTGTCTTTGTCTACATTTCTGGAATAACAATGTATGCCCCATATAGCTTGTGCATGGGGGTATTTTAATTTTTCGGATTCTAGAAAATATTCGCAAGCTGTAATGGTGTCACTCATACCCAAGGCCACGCATCCACTATAGAAATAATAGATTGGAAGATTGTTTCCAGATTTTACTAAGTCATTGCACAAGACTGTTTTGGCTTTTGAATAATTTTCAGATTTAACAAGATATTTTAATTTCATTAAATTGATGCTGTCGTTTTTGGTAGCAGGAAAAGTTTTGTCTAAAAGGTCATACGCTTTGGAATATTCCTTTTTTTGAATTAATAATTTTGACTTGTAATAGGCTACAGAATCTCTAGTTTCTAAATCGTTTAGGATTTTGTCAAAATAGAATTCTGATATATCGTAATTTTTCATTGCATAATTACTTCGGCCCAAAAGATAATTTTGTGTTAACCTTTCTGCGGCATTTCTAGGTGAAACCAAATTGCAGTTTTCTATACAAACTTCATTCGACCCTATGTACAAAGCAATTTTGGCCGAAAGTAAATGGGCTTTGGAAAAAGAAGCGTCTTTTTGAATTGCATATTTCATATTTTTTTCAATCTTATACAATATTTTTTTTTCAAGAAAATAAGTGGAAATAGTATATGCTGTTCTGGCCGAACGGTATTCCATATAATATACAAGAGTAAACAATACAAAGAGCCAAATGGTAACAATTCCAAAGGTGTTGATACGATCAATAAAAGTTTTTGGCTCAGGTTTCTCCTTTCCGGGCAGTACAGCTTCATAATTGCCTAACAGTTTAAACTTGGAATGATCTGGATAAAATTTCTCAACGTTAGATTCTATACCATACAATTTGCAACTGTAATACAACTTATTTTTTGTTTCTGTAGATCCATATGGGACAAGTAATAAATTGGAAAATCCTTGATAGGGATTATTGTCTTCTGTATGGGAAATAATATAATTTATTTCATTTTTCACCCTTATCCTAAAAGAAGTAAAAAGATCAAGTGTGGTAGTGGTCTGCTGGTTCTTAATAAGAAGTGTAATTCTCACTTTATTGTTTTTAGCCTTCGGGGATCCACTAGCGAGTTATGTTGGCATCAAATACGGCAAGGACCGTATTTTTCGAAAGAAAACTTTGCAGGGCACGTTTGCTGCCTTTTTTGTCTGCATGACGATTGCCGGCATTTATTACTACGCCAATAATATAATGTCCGAGCGGCTTTTAATAGTTGCGCCTGTTTCCGGCTTTATCGGCGGTGCATCGGAATTATTTCCTATTGGCAGATTTGACGACAACCTGGTTTTCCCGATTGTTTGCTCGACTGGACTTTGGATGCTATTCCAGATCTACGGCGGCTTTGTTTGAGTTTTCCCGCATAGCTACCGCTAAGAGGAGAGCTTATTTTTCAATTCGAATCTGATATCGCGAGTAGGAAGGCAAAGCATTTGTCTGACCAGGGTAAGGCACCGGTTTTAGCTGCATCAAAGGCTAGTCGCAAACTTCGCCAGCGCATGAGCATGCATATTTATGTGTTGCCCAATCTGGTAACAACCATGAATTTGTTCTCCGGATTTTTTGCCATAATTTATTCCATTCGGGGTGAATTTA
>JANYCO010000552.1 GCA_025360235.1 Cytophagales bacterium | reverse complement strand
ATAATTATATCAATGGGAGGAGCTCCAACGGCATCAGATCCAAATATTACAACCCGTCTGAATACAATTCTTGGAAACGCAGCAAACAGAACAGCCCTGGCCGATGACCTGAGGGATTTTATCCAAGTAAATAATCTTGATGGGTTTGATTTTGATTTGGAACACCCTGTTTCTGTGGCGGAGAAAAATAATCATGAACTGTTTCTTAGCATGATGAGAACCAGATTAGACGCTTTAGAACCCACTCTATGCAAAGATTTAGAAATTTCCATAGCTCTAAATGGGGAAACCGATCACTTTGTTGTGAATCCTACAGGTTCTGATTATGTGAATCCTACGGTAGACCCGTATGTTGATTTTTATCATTTGATGACTTACGATGCTTCTTATGCTGCGCATGTAGCTCTTAATCCAGCCTGGCCTTCCAATCATTCTCCACTTATTCATGCGCAAGAAGCGGTGCGCGATTTTAGTAGCCCTCCTTTCAACTGGTCTAAGAGTAAAATGGCTATAGGAATTCCTTTTTATGGAAGAAACGGAGGAGGCAGCTCTTTTTATTCAGCTATTAATGCTGCACAAACCGCTGCTATATATAATGCAGATCTGAGCGGTGGTTATAATTACAATGGATGTGTTACAATTACCAGCAAAGTAAACTTTGCGAAGACAAATGGTCTTGCAGGAGTAATAGTATGGGAAGGTTCGGAGGATTTGAGTAATGCCACAGGATTTTCTTTGGCAAGTTGTCTTTATACAGCCATGGGGCCAGCACCAGCTTGGGAAAAAACATGTTGTGAAAAACCTAATCTAGGCAACGATCTTCTGACTTGTAACACTCCTTTTCCTATTACGCTTAACGCAAATACTACCGCAGCAGGAGCCCCTACTTATTCCTGGAACAGAATTTTGCCAAGTGCCCTTGTTATAAATGCAGCTGGTGCAGTGACCCAGTCCATAAGTGCCGGAAATGGAGCAGGTACTTATGTGGTGACAAGAACGTCGGGTACTTGCAGCCGAACAGATACTATTGTAATCAGTTCAGCTGCTCTTCCTGCACCAACGCTTGGACCCGACAGAAATTTATGTACAGTACCTTATTTCTTAACTGCAAGTAATAAATCAGTTTTCCCACCGGCAACTACTTTCCAATGGCAAAAGGGAGGAGTTAATATAGCTGGTGAAACAACGACTACATTGTATGCATCTGCCCCCGCAACCTATACTTTGGTGGCTACGCTTGCAGGCTGTGTAACTACCTCTGATGATGTTATTATAACCGCCACTTCAGCTTCTCCTGTAGATGCGTGTCGTACTACTGCAGGTACATTAGTTCTTGGCGTTACGGGAGGTACGGGCCCATTTACATGGTACGATTCAGATCTTCCAGGTAATAATGTTGTGGGAGTAGGATCTACTTTTACGACCCCTTCACTTCCGCTACCTTCCACTACTTATTATTATGTGGAGGATGCAGGTGCAATAACTACTTTTACGGTTGGAGAAACCGCTGCGGCTCCAACAGGTTTTGCGAATGCGATAACGGACCCTGCTACTTACACGGGAATCTCTATGGAGTTTGATGTTAAAAATCCTGTCAACATTAAGAGTGTATCGGTATTCCCATGGGGTGGTGCTACTTATCCATTTTCTTTTGCGGTAGAAATTTTCAACGACAACAATCAGGTAGTTTATACGAGTCCTACTACTACCTATGCTGTGTGGCCAGGTGCGGCGGCACAGGTGATTACATTAAATGCACATTTGGCTATTGGTAAATACAGAATGATGCCCATAAAAATTGGAGCAGGGAATGTTCCAGCTTTTTTCCACCACAGCACCTCTGCTTTTTGGTATGGTTCCGCTTTGGACTTAACAATCACCAGAGAGATCGGAACGGCTCAATACGGTCCATTCTATAGCTGGGTGATTGGAGAATATAACGGTTGTCCCCGTATAAGAGTGAGAGCAGAAGTGGCAGCAACTTGTTCACCAATATTCCTGCCTGTTGATATGACGTATTTTGAAGCAGATAAAGAAGAGAATGATGTGTTGCTTCAATGGGGAACGTCTTCAGAAATAGTGAATGATTATTTTGCGATCGAACGTTCTTTTGATGGAGTTACCTTTAAACAAATTGGTACTGTTAATGGAAGCGGAACTACACAAACACACCAGAGCTATGGATATGTGGATGTGAACGCCCCTAAAGAAACACTCTACTACCGATTAGGACAATATGATTTTGATGGGAAAGTTTCCTATTCACCTGTTAAGATTATTGATAACAAAAATGCAATTCAATTTTCCGTAGCACCAAATCCTTTCAATAGTTCTGCTTCAGTAATTGTTAAAGGAGCTCGTGGCACTGTTCAAGTAAAACTTTATGACCTTCAGGGGAAGGTTGTACAATCCTTGTTGAAAGATGTGGAAGAAGAAATTTCAGTTGGACAAAATCTTAGCCCTGGATTTTATATAATAGAAGTAGCGGGAAGTAATTTTGTGAGCCAATATAAAGTGGTGAAAGAGTAATTGATCTCTAAAGATAAGTTG
>JANYCO010000529.1 GCA_025360235.1 Cytophagales bacterium | reverse complement strand
CGGAGCAAAATTGAGCCACGCATTTATTTGGGGAAATGAGTGCCACAAATATTGAAATCCCAGGCCATCACCCTGAAGTGATCTTAATCCTATAGAAATAACATAAAAAACATAATATAGGTGTGAGTTGTCTCTGATAGTTATGAAAAGAAAAAAGTTATAAGAAATGATGAGCGTAAGTAAGCCATAATAAAATCCCAGTAATAGATACTCGTTGGTGGCATAAGAAATAAAAAGCGCATTTGACCTTATTTTCAAAACAGGACCATAACCGGAAGAAGAGGATACCTTCACTAAAAAACTGCCTGTTTCACCTGGAGGAATTGGAAGATCGAAAATAAAATTTTTATGCCTATATCCTCTTGTGATGAAAGGCCTTGAATATCCGGTTTCAATTAAAGTGTCTTTCCTGATGTCATAAAAAGCAACGTTCTCTATGCCGAAATCAAATAGTTCAATTACCCATTTTTCACTGGAAGAAGTGTTTTTAACAGTAAACCTAAGCCAGAAACTAGAGGTTTTAAAATCAGTAGAGGACTGATCAATAATGCCTGTTGTAAACTCCTTTCTGGACACAGTTCCGTGATCCAATAATCCGGAAGAATCTTTATAAAAATATAGAGGCTTCTTGGCAAGTAAATATTCTTCTTTTTGATCTGAAATAACCAATGTATCCTGGGCAATCAGGCTCTGAAAACTCCTCAGTAATAAAACTGCTAAAATAAACCATTGCTTCATTCTTTACAGAAAAATTTGATCATTAGGTACAAATATACTTTAAAAAAAAGGGAAAGCATTTTTTTAAAGTATGTAAGCACTTTATTGGCGGTGGAATCATACCTTAAAAAGTCTTTTAGAAAGTTAAAAATGACCTGTTTTACTTCAAAAATTGCTTAAAAATCAATGATAATACAACTTGCTGCTTAAATTTCAGAAAAGTCAACAACCTAGACTTATTATTAATAGAATATGAAAAATAAATTACCAAGTCTGTTGAAAAGCCAACTTATCAAATCTACTTTGATTCTCCTGGTATTGCTCATCTTCACAGATAGCTATTCACAGAATCAGCAGAAGTATGTTTGGAAAGAAGTTACAGTGGAGGGAGGAGGCTTTGTGCCTGGTATTCAGTTCAATGAAAGTGAAAAAAATTTACTGTTTGCCCGAACAGACATTGGAGGTTCTTACAGATGGGACGAAGAAAACAAACGTTGGATTCCAATAACCGATTCATTTGACAATCAAAATGATATGGGGAATGTGAGCATTGCCACTGATCCTTCCGACCCTAACAGAGTTTATATTG
Organism: Cytophagales bacterium; assembly: GCA_025360235.1. Lineage (GTDB taxonomy): Bacteria > Bacteroidota > Bacteroidia > Cytophagales > Cytophagaceae > JANYCO01. The sequence continues at coordinate 1,707 of JANYCO010000529.1, read as the reverse complement.
CGACAGGTTTATACTATCAAAGCTGGTGGGGAGAAATGGGTTCCGTATATACTTCCATCGATAGAGGAAAAAGCTGGTCGTCAGTAAAACTTCCCTTTAAAATAGGAGGCAATACTCCCGGAAGAGGGGCAGGCGAACGTCTTCGGATTGATCCCAATAAAAACAACATTCTATACCTTGGTTCACAGAAAGACGGACTTTGGAGAAGTGAGGATTATGCCAAAACATGGAAGCGTGTAGAAGGATTTCCTTTCAAGAATATAAGCTTTGTAGAATACCTGAAATCTTCAGGTAAAACGAGTGAAGCCACTCCTGTTATTTATATTGGCGTATATGACCATGTTTCCCAAAATAAATTGGAACCAGCTATCTACAGGAGTAGTGATGCCGGCAAAACCTGGCAGGCCGTTCCTGGTCAACCCTTAAAACTGGAACCAAAACCACTGGACAGCTCACAGACTAAAGCTACATTTCCTATGTCATGCGTAGCCAACAGGGTAGCGATCTCTGGAGATAACATGTACATTGCATACGGCAATAGCATTGCAGCAGATGGTGACTATGAGTTATCATTTCCCGGCAATCATGTTATTAATGGCGCCGTATATAAATTCAATTTCAAAACCGGGGAATGGAAAAATATAACTCCTTCTCCAAAGTCAATGGGAGGATATGCAGGTGTATCCATAAGCCCACAGAATCCGGATATGGTTGCGGTTATTACTACTTGCCGCTGGTGGCCGGGAGATGAAATTTATATTTCGAGTGATAAAGGACAGAACTGGAAATCTGTTCTCTACAAAGCAGACTCCGATACTAGTTATAAAGCTACACTTGATCATTCAAAGGCATTATATGCCGGTCATGGTCATAGACCTCATTGGACAAGCGATCTCAAAATAGATCCCTTTAATTCCAACCGTGCGATATTTGTTACGGGTTACGGAGTGTATATCTGCTATGATTTTATGAAAGCGCTGGAAGACAACCCTACTACATGGGTGTTTGAAAATGCAGGACTCGAAGAAACGGCTCCACTTGAAATAAAAAGCCCACCCTCCGGACCATATCTGATAACAGCTCTCGGAGATATAGACGGCTTTTCACATTATGATATTACTATATCTCCTCCTGGTGGAGAACATACACCTCATAAAGGTACCTGCCGTAGCATTGATTTTGCTGCAAACAAACCGGAAATTATGGTAAGGACGCATGATAAAGGAGATACCTCTATAGCCTCTTATTCACTTGATAGTGGAAAAAGATGGCATGAATTTCCTTCACAGCCTTCAAAAAGGCTGCGCCTTGGCCAAAACATCGCTATCTCTGCTGATGGTAAGATCATATTGTGGGCACCTGAAAAAGTAGGGGTTTTTATCTCTTCAGATTTAGGTAAGACATGGAAGAAATGTACGGGAGGTATTCCAGCTGATATAAAACCTGTTGCCGACAAAGTGAATCCATATCGCTTCTATGCAAAAGAAAATTCCAGCGGAACCCTATTTGTGAGCAGGGATAGTGGACAGGCGTTTACCTATTACTCTGCTATTCTTCCCAAAGGTGATGGAAATATAGAAGCAGTATTTGGAGAGAAAGGACATGTATGGGCAGCCTGCGGAGTAGGCGGACTTTGGTTTTCAAAAAGTGAAGGAATGAAATTTAAGCAAATTCTCAACGTGACGGTTTGCAAACAGGTAACATTTG
>JANYCO010000463.1 GCA_025360235.1 Cytophagales bacterium | reverse complement strand
CAAGTGGCATGAAGGATGATGTGTTTGGAAGAGAGGTAATGAGAGCTTACTGCGAATAGTTCGAAGACTCCGCCCTAAAGGGACGGAGTTAATATCCAATAGACTTATTTCTGTATTCTGCTATTAATATTTCTATTCACTTTTAAAAATGCATTTGCAAAAAATCTACTTCAAAAATGTTTTTTTCTAATAAGAGAAAAACCTTAAAACTATTTATTAATCTGTGTTATATCGAATTTATTTTTTCTACTACTTTTTCAAAAAATCATCCATCAGCTTCTGCGCCTTCTTTAGCGAGTCTTCCAGATTGTCATTCACCAAAGTAGTGTCAAATTTATCTTCAAACGACATTTCAAACTTCACTTTAAACAATCGCGCGGAAATGCTCTCTTCAGAATCCGTTTTCCGTTCGCGAAGCCTTTGTTCCAAAATTTCCATTGAAGGTACTTTTACAAATACCGCTAACGCTCTTTCTTTGTAATATTTCTTTAAGCTTAATCCGCCTTTTACATCCACATCAAAAATTACGTGTTTCCCTTCACTCCAGACTCTTTCTATCTCTGATTTTAGTGTACCATAATATGCGCCAGGGTATACTTCTTCGTATTCCACAAATTCATTATTATCGATTCTCTTCTTAAAATCATCTGGTGTCAGAAAATAATAATCTTTCCCATGCGTTTCAGACCTCCCTCTTCTATCTCTGGTACAAGCTGAAATAGAAAATCCAAGATTAGGATTTGTAGCAAGCAAATGTTTTACAATGGTTGTTTTGCCGGAACCGGAAGGAGCACAGAAAATAAGAAGTTTGCCTTGCATAAAAGGGGTACGCTTGTTGGCTTATTGATTAAGTTTATTTTTAATGGAGGCGATGAGATTGGAGGGGACTTCTTTGTGTTCTACTTTAAGTTTGAGAACTTCCTTTACTGATTTATCAATTTCGTATCGGTTAAAACAAGGAGAGCATTCGTTAATGTGAGACCTAAAATATTCTTCCTGATCTTTTGTAGCTTCACCATCCATTACAGAATACAAGTTCTTTACACAATCCTTGCAGCAGTAGCCTTGCTTCTTGCCTAAGATCTTTAAAAATAAATTTGTGATTGCCTCCTTCATGAATAAATTTTGTAAAGTTGTACGATATAGTCCCTGTTTATATTTTATTTTTATTCCTTTTTACCGTAGCCCATATTCTTGGCATACTCTCTTAACTTATCTTTCATCAGATTCCTTGCTCTGTGCAGCCTGGAGCGTACGGTGCCAATAGGAATATCAAGTATTTTAGCCATCTCTTCATAAGTGAATCCTTCCAGATCACACAAAATAATTATGGTTCTAAAATCTACATCGAGTGCATTCAGGGCGTTGGCTACCTCATCGCCGATCATGTCCTTAAAGGCATCTACCCTTAGATCTGTAGTGATTGGCTCATCTACGTCATCGGAGTTGTAATAGGATTCTACTTCTTGGTAATCAACTTTTCCAGGCAGTTTAGCATTCTTCCGATATTCATTAATGAAACTGTTCTTCAGGATCCTGAACAACCAAGCCTTTGCATTAGTTCCCTTCTCATAAGATTCTATAAACCTATACGCCTTTAAGTATGTTTCCTGCACCAAATCATTGGCGTCGTCTTCATCAAAAGTGAGTCGGTATGCAAAGTTATAAAGAGGACCAATCAACGGCATAAACTCCTTTTCAAAAAGAGTATCTTTCGTAGCTTTATCCAGTTCCGATTTATTGTTTTCCAAAGTAGTGCCTTTGTATAATATTATTATTAATTTTGCCCCCTTCAAGGAATTCAAATATAAGAATTAACAGTATTAAATTAAAAGAATTTGAAATTATTATCCATTATAAGAGATCCTTCTTTCAGATACCGACTTGCTCTTTTATCATTTTTAACCATTATTATTGGAATGTTTGCTTCCAGAGCAATGATGAGCATAGGTATGATCTTCATTGGCCTCCAATTTTTTCTTAAACCCGACATTCAAACTACTTTTAAGGATTTTATCAAAGACAGAAAATTGCTGTTTATAAGTTTAATTTTCATCCTATACATGATCTCCGGAATTTATTCTACCGACATGGGGTACTACAGCGAAAAATTGCTCATCAAAATCCCTCTACTATTTATGCCCCTTGGGTTTGCTTCACTTAAAGAAATACCTCGTCAATACTTATTACACGCATTGACTGCCTTTATAATTTTAGTACTCTTCGCTTCTATAGGAAGTACAGTGATGTATATAATGGATTTCGAGAAAATAACAGAGAACTATAAGTACGCAAAAGTAATTCCTATCCCTTTCGAAATAAATCATATTCGGTTTAGCTTAATGTTAGCATCGGCCATATTCGGTTCATTTTATCTTTACACAAAAAATTATTTCTTCTTTGACGGAAAAATAGAAAAATTTCTATTTTTGGGCACAGGAATTTTTCTATTCATTTTTATTCATATACTCTCTGTACGAAGTGGTCTCTTAGCTGTTTATGCTTCCCTACTAGTTATCCTCTTCGCATATATATATCAGAAAAAAAAATACCTAAACGGAATACTCTTTTTAATACTCATGATCTCCACACCTGTTGTAATGTACATGGCAGTGCCTACTATCAGGAACAAAGTAAATTATATGGTAAGAGATGTTTCACTATTTTTCAAAGGCAGGGAGAGAGGCAAAGGAAGTAGAGCGAATGATTATTCTGATGTAAATCGTTTATTGTCCATTAAATTAGGAATAGAATTAGGCAATACCAGTCCGTGGATCGGACTGGGATTAGGTGATGTCAAAAATGAAATATTCAACGCTTATGCCACTAAATATCCCCGGGTACAAGAAGGCCGCCGTTTGATACCACACAACCAATTTGTATACGTATACATGGCTGTCGGCGGAATTGGGTTAGCCTTGTTTTGCATCTTTTGTTTTTACCCATTATTCTCAAAGAGTTCCTATTCAGGATTCCTATTTATTTCAACCAATGTTATTTTCATTTCTTCTTATCTCTCTGAATCTACTTTAGAAAACCAATTAGGAGTATGTCTTTTCATTACCCTTTATCTTATTACCTATTTTATCGAAACAGAACCAACCCCACAAAATAAAGAAGTTTAATTCTCTAAAATGGAAAAAGAATCAAAAGTAAGCGGAAATGTATTTGATATAAAAGTAATCAAAAGGCTTATGGAATATGCAAAACCATACAAAAGTCGCTTTTATATACTAACGCTTCTTACCGTTTTATCTGCTGTTCTTTCTATTGCAAAACCGCTTGTCATAAAATACACCATTGACAACCATATCGCAAAGGGTGATCTACCTAACCTTACCAATATGGTATTACTTCTTTTTTTACTTTTAATTGTTCATGGCATCATTAATTATTTCAATACTTACCTGGCAGGCTGGCTCGGCCAAACAGTAATCAAAGATATTCGCATGCAGTTGTATAAACACCTGATGACCTTTCGACTGAATTTTTTTGATCACACACCCATCGGACGATTAGTAACCAGAAACGTTTCCGATATTGAAAGCCTTTCTAATATTTTTAGCGAAGGTCTTGCCGGCATCGTAAGTGACCTTCTTTTGATCATCGCTATTCTTTTTGTAATGTTTTATGAAAATTGGTTGCTGACTTTATATTGTCTGGGAGCCCTCCCTTTACTCTTACTGAGTACATATGTGTTCAAAGAAAGTGTAAAAG
>JANYCO010000386.1 GCA_025360235.1 Cytophagales bacterium | reverse complement strand
ATCAAATCCGGTATAAACCCAACCGTTCATTTTCTTCCACAGGTCTACTACCTCTTTGTCACCCTGCTCCCATTTCAATAACATTTCCTGTGCTTCTTTCAGCGCTGGATTTTGCTTTTCAACTTCATCATCGCTAAGTCCTTTTTCTTTTAGCTTTGCAGCTTCCACTTTGAGTAGTTTATCAAACTCCACATAATACTTTCCTACCAAATGATCCCCCTTCATACCAGAAGATTCAGGGGTTTCACCTTTACCGAATTTCTGATAGGCTAGCATGGATTTACAGATGTGAATTCCACGGTCGTTAATAAGATTTGCTTTGATGACCTCGTAACCGTATGCTTTTAGAATTTCCGAAACAGAAAATCCGAGGAAATTATTGCGAAGGTGGCCTAGATGCAGCGGTTTGTTGGTGTTTGGGGAAGAATATTCCACCATCATTTTTTTACCGTTGGGAGAATAAGCGCCAAAATTTTCTTTTGAAATAGTTTCATTAAACAGTTTTGCCCAGGCCGTTTCTGCAATCACCAGATTCAAAAATCCTTTTACCACATTGAATCCGGAAACTACTCTGGATTTTTCTTTTAGAAAAGTACCTAGTTTGTTTCCTGTTTCCTCAGGAGATACTTTGGTAAGTTTTATAAAGGTAAATGTTGTAAATGTATAAGTACCTTCAAATTCTTTTTTAGTCGATTGAAGAATTATTTCTTCTGTTTTTGCAGGTACACCAAAAAGTGTATTCAGGCCTTCTGCCAACTCCGATTTTATGATATTTTCAATGTTCATCTTGGAATATTTTGGAGCGCTTTAATTTAGTTCTGACAATCAGAAATTTACAAAAGAAACGCCCCATATAAAATTATGTTAAACTTTTACTTTTGCGTTGCAAAGATTGTAATTTTATAGCAATATTGCACACTATTTAAAAGTATAAGATGGAGAAATACAGAGACCTGATCGAACAAACCTTTTTCTTTCCTACAGAAGAATTTAAAGTAGAAAATAACGAATTGTTCTTCAATGGAATACCCACTATGGACATTGTTCGTGAATACGGCACTCCGGTAAAACTCACTTATCTCCCAAAGATCAGCTCCCAGATTCAAAAGGCTAAAGGTTATTTTGGAGACGCTATCAAAAAAAATGATTATAAAGGCGAATACATTTACTGTTACTGCACCAAATCCTCTCACTTTCGATTTGTACTGGAAGAGGCACTGAAGAACAACATTAATATAGAAACCTCTTCGGCCTTTGATATTCCAATTGTGCGCAAGCTGAATGAAACCGGTAAACTTTCGAAGAGTACCTACGTTATTTGCAACGGTTATAAAACAGCACAATACACACAAAATATTTCCGATTTAGTGAACGATGGTTTTGAGAATTGTATTCCAATTCTAGATAACCTGGAAGAAATCAATGCTTACGATAAGCTTGTAACTAAAACATGTAAAGTAGGGATTAGAATTGCAGCAGATGAAGATCCTAAATTTGAATTTTACACCTCACGTTTAGGAGTTCGTTACAACGATGTACTCGATCTTTACAAAACTAAAATAGAAAACAATCCAAAATTCGAGTTGAAGATGTTACATGTCTTTGTGAACTCTGGGATAAAAGATACTACTTATTATTGGGGTGAACTTAGAAGATTCATTCACAAATACTGTGAGATGAAAAAAGTTTGTCCTACGCTAGACTGCATAGACATTGGCGGAGGTTGGCCAATTAAAACTTCTGTACACTTTGATTACGATTATGCCTACATGGCCGATCAGATTGTAAAGAACATTAAAAAAATCTGTGCAGAACATGAAGTACCTACACCAAATATTTTCTCTGAGTTTGGGAGTTTTACAGTAGGGGAAAGTGGTGCAGCGCTTTATTCAATACTTGGTACAAAATTGCAAAACGATAAAGAAGAATGGTTCATGATCGACAGTTCTTTTATCACCACATTGCCTGATGTATGGGGGTTGAATCAGAAATACATTTTACTTGCCCTAAACCAGTGGGACAAAACATACCAGAAAGCAAAAGTTGGGGGCATCACATGCGACAGTCAGGATTATTACAACTCGGAAGCACATGTCAACATGGTTTTCCTGCCTGATCCTCCAAAAGATGAGAAACTTTACATTGGATTCTTCCATACCGGGGCTTATCAGGAATCATTGGGTGGTTATGGTGGTATTCAACACTGCTTAATTCCAGCTCCAAAACATGTTCTGATTGACAAAGATGAAAACGGGAAGATTACTACCCGCCTTTTTGCTGAGGAACAGACGAAAGAGAGTATGCTGAAGATTCTTGGATATTAATTTAGTATTAAGTTATTAGTCCTGAGTTTTAAATAATGTACTGAAAAATGGTTGGTGACATTTTGGTTTATTTAGAGTAATTATACTTTAGCAACCCCAAGAGGAATCAAGCTCAGGTGAAGACTAACTTGTCAGCAATAAGATTAATGATGCATATACGATAAAAGACAGATCATTTGGTCTGTCTTTTTATTTTATCGGTATGCTTATTAGTTATGAAAACTTACTTTTCATTAAGCGGTATTACTTACCAATTTAATATAAAGTCTATTCGATGTTTCGTAGTTAATCTGGTCGGTGTATTATGTTAAAATGTGAATAGTATTAGCGCTATCAAAGAGTTATCAAGGATAACTTTAACACTTGAAACCCTTAAGGTAAGTAATACTTGTAAAATGAAGGTTTTTTCAAAAAATAATTTAAACCGATACAGGTTAGTTATTAAAAAGGTCCAATATTAAACCAATTTTACAAACAATAAAATTATAACATTATTAGATATAAAAATTAGTAAAATTATATATAATTCAATAAATTTTAAGATTTTCACTAAAAAAATTAACCTATTTTTTACCATTATCTATAAATATACAACAATGGTGTACATTTTAAACCATTAGTTAAATTATAAAATCATAAAAATAATACTATAAGGTACTAAAGAGGGATAGAAAAAAGTAAAAACCTTTATTTTTAAACAATTTAAGGCTTTTTTAATAATTAAGGTGAAAACAAAATTATTAAAAATCATCTTAAAACAGCTCATAATCAAGCCATATTTCCATTTTCAGACTACTTTTTCATTAATATTTCGTATAAATGTACTATCAGGTTAATTAAAGTACAGTGTTGAGAATGGTCTTCCACCAAAGTTAAGGACCATTTTGAAGTTGATTTAAACAATTAAACTTTATAACTATGAAAACAACTATTACATTCCTAAAAGCAACGATTTATTGCCTTGCTCTAGTAGTTATCCATTCTGAATCCTTATTTGCTCAGGTTTCACCCTACTCTATATCACCTCAATGGAGATTTGGGATACAATCAGGTTTAAATTTTCCTTCGGGATCATACCCAACCTCTGGTGCTCCCATCTCTACACCTGCTGCTTCAAATCCTGGTATAGCCTCAATTGAAGGTTCTACTTCAGTAAGTGATACAACAGGTGCTGTAGCTGTTTATACAAACACTATGAACGCTTATAATAAGAATAATATTAGTGTAAGAAATATAGTTACAGACAATAAATGTGGAGGTTCTGCAATAGCAGGAGGAGTTGCTATTCCTGATCCTGCAAGTCCAAACGATACGTATTATCTTTTTGTGGCCAATGATATATCAGGTGGTTCATGTCAGTTTCAGGGAATAAATTATTACAAATTCAAAAAAGACGGAGCTGGCATTGCTCAATACCTTAGTGGATGGACTAATATCATTGGAAACGTGGTAGATGAATGTTTGGTTTCTGCCACAGATGGTAAAGGTACCTATTGGTTATATGCCCATAGTGCCTCCACAAATACTTTTTATAGTTGGAAAATAGATGCAACAGGAGTTACAGCTCTTGCGAATACAAACATAGGAAATGCATCTGGTGGAAATAGTTCCAGTATGAAAATTAGTCCTTGCCAAAATAAAATTGCCTGGTATGGTGGTGGTCAGCTCGCGGTATACAATTATAATCGTACAACAGGAGCCATAGGGGCCCTAATCAGAAGTTGGGTAGATGTAAACTTCAAATACGGATTAGAGTTTTCTCCAGATGAGAATATCTTGTATGTAGCAGGACAAGGTAGTACAGTACAATACTATAATATTACAACAGGAGCTCCGGTAGCAACGCTTGGTGGAGCAGCTCCATCTTCATGGAGTATGCAGATGGGACCTGACGGAAAAATCTATACGTCCGGAACAACTGGCAGCACAACAGTAGGTGTAATTAATGACCCTAACAACCCCACTACTACTACCTATAGCTCCATAGCAGATGCAGGAAGTACATTCAGAGGACTTTCTAATATTTCATGGCTTACTCCTGATGCCCCGAAAATAAATGCTGTGGTAACAGGGTGTGCTGTGGACTTCTCTTATATTTTCAAAAATTATTTTAAATCTAACATTGCTATTCAGGCGGGTTCAGAGTCCTGGAATTTTGGAGATGCCAGTGCTTTAGGAACCGGAGCTACACCTTCTCATACTTATCCTACCGGAACAAACACCTATACAGTTACATTAACATTCAACGATGGTTCAACCTGCGGTCAGCAATGGACAGCAACAACAACGGTAAATACAAGTTGTGTTGTGGCTCCTGTAACCTTAGTAAATTTTACAGGTATAGAAACAGAAGAAGGGACAACACTTTTATGGTCTACTGCCTCTGAACTAAATAATGACTATTTTGAAATTCAACGTTCGGACGATGGAATTAATTTCTATTCGATAGGAAAAGTGAAGGGCAAAGGTTCTACTTCTTCTTATAGTTCCTATAGCATTGATGATGCGTCATACTCTACAGGCCTTGTTTATTACCGCCTTGTTCAACATGACATTGATGGTAAAACTACTTCAAGCTATATTATTAAAATTGATCGTAGCAGCTCTTCTCCTGTAGTTAGTCCTAATCCTTTCACCAACAACTTTACCATTTCATTTAGCGGAAATAAAAATGTAGAGATTAAAATATTAGATATGTTGGGAAGAGTCGTTGAAAAAAGAAAGATGGAAGAAAATGTTTATTCTGTAACATTAGGAGAAGAACTAAGCAAAGGCTCCTACATCGTTAATGTGAATACGAATACAGAAAATTACTTTTATAAGATAATTAAAGATTAGTCATGTTGTGAATTTAGTTAGTTGTTTGTGGCAGCTGTCTGGTGGGGCAGCTGCCACTTTTTAAGTATCAAAACAAACTCATCTGTCCACTACCGGGTCTCTTAAAAGCAGTGAGATCCAACCCTGGCCACTCCAATCCTCCCATGTATTTATTTCTGGCAATCCGAAACAGATTTCGAATTGCTTCCGCTGTTTTCCCTTCTCCCCTCATCCTTGTACCATTTCTACTATCGTTAAGTTTCCCTCCATGACAATCTGCGATTTGGTGCAGTATTTTTTCAGCAC
>JANYCO010000374.1 GCA_025360235.1 Cytophagales bacterium | reverse complement strand
CGGAGCATCATTATCGTTAAATTCAAGTATGGGAAGATTCTTAACAGCTTCATTAATTTTTAAACTGTCCTGAGCTTTAATGGCATCAAACAACATAAACCCTCTTGGCTTAAATATATCTTCTCCTGGAAATGATTCTGTTGTTTCAAAACTTTTTATAAGATTATCGTATAAAACACTCGTCTTACTTAATGTATCGCTGATCTGATAAAATGTATACAGAGAAGATTTTTTTGCTATAACCCTTCCTACTATCGTGCGCATGCTAGAAGTGTCTCTCAATACAAAGTCCATAAAATAATACCCCTTCTCTTCTCCAGATTTATGCTTTGCAACCACCATTGCTTCATAATCCGATAACCTTTCTCTTCTTTGTTTCCATAGTTCTGAAGTGTCCTTATAGGACCGGTAATCGTTCTGTTTGGCATAATCAAGAAAAATATAATCGTGTTGCAATGGGAGTGTAAATTCCCTGTAGTCGGTCATTCCCTCATATTTTTCCTTGTTGTTCATCCTTCGGTAATAGGAATACAGGTACCCGAAATTTGTATAATCGTCGGGAAGAATACTGGTTTTGATTTTATAATGTAAAGAGGTATCTGTAAACGCTATTAATTTATCTTTATCCGAATCAGGTATAGTAAATTTTAAACTTTGGAAATACGCCATTGCTTTCACCAAATCGGGTTCGGTGGTAGCCATAAAAAAGTACCTTGCCCCTTTCAACCATACACAAGCATACATATTTTCAACTGGGTCGATCATCCCAAGTTTATTGTCGTATGCCTCGTCTATTAATTCCCTCGGCTCTTTTGAAGGTGTTAATTTTACTACCATGCCTGGCATCCCATTGTGTTTGATAAGTTTCTTCTCGTCGGACTGAAATCTCAGATCATCGTAAAATTTATAGGCCAACATATCCAATTCAAAACTATCTTCTTCTATACAAGAAAAATCCTGCAGATCAGATTCCATAAATAAATAATAGATAGAATCGCTTATGGATTCTGCCTGAAATACAGTTTTGCTTTCCGGAAACGGAGAAGAAAAATTTTCATCACGGATCCCAGGCATAAATACTTCCAGATCGTGTCTTTTAAAAGAGGTGCCATTTATTTCTTCCTTGAAATGAATACTATTAAAGAACCGATCTCCATGAGTAAGCACAAATTTATCAAGACCGCTCATCTTGAAAATAATTATTTCCATAGGCGTAATAAAGATCTTGTACCGCTGGTAATCGCCACGGCGCGTCAGGTTTGTAATATCAATACCTCTGTAATTTTGCTGAACAAAAGAGGACTTATGAATAATTTTCCCTGGAATAGCCTCGTATAAAATATTATCAAGGACCGACAGTATAGTGTCGGTTTTGATTCCGGTAATCGCTGCATAGGTATTGAGTCGGTAAACATTATAATACGATCCGTTGGTCATTTCAGGATAGAAAAATTCGGAGTACCCTGCTTCATCATAACTCTCATAAAGAGGACCCGGGACTTCTACAGAAAAAATAGAATCAGGAGAATAACGAACTGCAAAATTTAATGGTACAATTGTTTGTTCGATTTTCTCTTTCATCTTCTCCGCCGTTTTCCCTGATTTAGAATTAACAGGTCGAACTTTATAGCCTTTCTCACGAAGCATGTTAATCATCCCTTTATCGCCTGCAAGATGTGCGGCCCCAACACCTGTAAATAAAGAATAGTATTTAAAAAGTGAATCCATTCGTTCCACCATCAAACGATTCCGCTCATTAATCATAAATTTTACATAATTATCCATCAATTCATTAACTCTTGTAATCGAATCAATAGCATCCAGATCTCCTTTCCGGTAAGCATCCTCAATCGTAAAATAGCCATCCTTTTTGCGTTCTGCGTAAGAGTTTTTTTTGTTTTTCCGCTCTTGTTCTTCCTTCGCCTTCTCAATAGGCATAGTAGCTCTGGCAGAAAGCTCCTGGACTTGCATATAGTCTTCAAGCCCTATAACTTTTTTCTTCATTTTTTTTCCTGACTGAAAAATAAAAAGATCAAGAAACGTATTTTCTTCAAAATTATCGTCCATCGCATTTTTCCTGTAGAGCATGTAATTCAAAAAGCTATGGGCCCTGGAAAGAATATATTGAATACTTTTTTGATAAGGAAGGTCAAGGGTAAAACTTCCATAAAAATCACTGTTTTGTTGATGGCCTTTTCTACTCTGATAAGTACCCGACTTGATCATGTCTTCCATCCAATTATCAGGATTGAGCTCCAGCGCGATCATGTCTGCATTTTTTAGAGCGATGTAAAATGTATCGCTAAGCCGGAAAGCTAATTTTTTGCTCACATGCATGGTGCCGTAGAGATACGAAGGTTTTTTCAAACCATTTCCTGTTATTTCCCAAAGTAGGCCTTGGTATTTTTTTTCTTTCCCTAACTTCTGTTTTACGGATTGAACAGTCGTTTTAGAAACATCTTCTATTTGATCAAGATTAGCGGTGGATTGGGAGTAAGCATAGCTATAAACAAACAAGACTGAAAGCAAAGAGAGTATTCTGATCATAAAAGATATATTTTATATCATAATGTAATAAAAGACTTTTAGATACGAAAGAGAATCTTAAAATTTATTGCTTCATAGAATCGTTGGTTTGTATCAGGTTTAATTATTATCTTAGTCTACATTTAACCAAAAATCTTATGAACTCAAGAAAACTTACCCGTTATGTTATTCTGATTTTTACCATTCTGATGGCGGATGTAATAAAAGAAATTGTCCTCCATATGATTGGATTGGAGAAAGATGTACACCATCCTTATTCCTCTGCTGCCATTGGTATGGGAGTTATTGTAGTCGTATTTTATCCGATGTTTACCATTATGGAAAAGGTATTAGAATACATTACCGAACATTATGTAAAAGCTACTAAAGGTGTCGCCGGAGGAAGCATCAAGGGATTAGTCGTTGCCTTCGTTTTGGGGATCGGGATTTTGTATTTCGTTTATCTGAAGGTTTGGTTTAATTTGAATATTTTTAGTAGGTTGTTTTAATCTAACTTGTGTCAAGACACATAGAAGCAGTGTCTGGTGGGACACCAGCCACGGGGGAAACATTGCTGCATTGGAAATTAGCAGATTCACTCTCCCTTACAACACCGTTGGCTGAAGCCAAGGGCAATGGATAAAAATTAGTAGCTGTCAGGGATAAAGCCCATTTCATCCTATATACAAAACCCAAGGCTGAAATGCAGAATATAAATGTTATTAAGCAGGCTAGGGATTACTCCATCATCCTACACTTATACCTCGATTCCTAAATATGACAGGATTATTCAAAACTCATACTTCTTCATTTTCCTCCATCACCAAATCCTCCCCCTTATAACTATACTTCACAAAAGTACACCACTGACAATCCTCTTTACCACAGCCTTGGGTAAATTCAAAATTCATAATCTTCTTGTAGGTATCTTTTATTTGCTCTTTAACTATTGAAAGAGAGGTGGGATCGATTGGTACTTTTATTTTTACAAACACACCGGATTTATCAGGTTCTAAGAAATCAAGTTCGCCGGAAACCATGTCGAAGCCTTTCTTTTTGTCGCTGTCAAGAAGAATTTTATAGAATAGTATTTGACGCCAGTAATCGCCACCATTAGGGTCCTTCTCACTTGGCGGGTTTAATTTTTTCTTACCGTTATCAGATTTTCCGGTTTTGTAATCGATAACGTTTACAAGATTTTTTCCTTCAAATTCTATTTTGTCCAGTTTGCCTGAAAGCGGTACTCCTTCGTATTCGGCACCATTCACAGCATATTCAGTAATCACATTTTTACTCCATTCTTTTTTATAATGATTGTATAGTTTTGGCAAAAATTCATCACCGTATTCGCTGCGGCGTTCAAACTCTTTTTTAGTAAAATGCGAATGATACATTTTCATACCAAAATGGAAGGCGCTAAGGAAATATTCGATGGAAGGAAACTCTTTTTCCTGAAATTCGTTCATCTTCTTGAAGAGCTGATCCATGGCGTGGTGCACGGCGTTTCCAAAACCCATACTTTCGCTTCGTGCGGAGGGAACTTTTATTACATTTTCAAAATAGAACCGCAAAGGACAATTCAGGTATTTATTCAAATGGGTTACACTCATTTTATAATTTTTAAGCGCTTCTTTTAAATACTCCTCGTCCATCAGTTTTATTTCCGGAAGGGTCAGGCTTAATAGAATCTCCGATTGGTATTGAATTACTTCCTCATCAGGAAGGTGTATATTTTGTTTTTCAACTATAGGATTTTCTAATACTTCCGCAATAAATTGAGAAGCCTCGAGAGCTTTTCCATTGTCGTCTGAAGCAGGGAAGGAAAGATATAAATATTCTTTAGCGCGTGTCATGGCCACATAGAAAAGGCGTCGTTCTTCCTCCAGTTTATTTTCTTCTACAGATTCTACAAGTGTGTCTGGGAATTTAAAATTATCTCCTCCTGCTCTTTTCCGTTCCCACTGATTGCTGCTGCAACCTATTAGAAAGACATGTTTAAATTCCAGTCCCTTAGAAGAATGTGCAGTGATGAAGTTCACCCCATTTTCTGCATAGATGGATTGATTGATCTCAATAGGAATGCGGTGGTATTGCATCTGATCAATTGTAGCTATCAGGTCTTTTATTTGGTAGCGTATATTTTTGGCAGATTCTTCTTTAATAAAATCAAAGAAAGTTGTAACCACTTGCATGAGCCAAACGCGTTCAGGAGAATTCATCATCCAGGTAAGTAAGCCTCCACGAGTGAGGATTTTTTCGAACAAACCTTGAAGAGT
>JANYCO010000371.1 GCA_025360235.1 Cytophagales bacterium | reverse complement strand
CTATATCATAACCAGCTACTACTCCATTTAATAATGTTCCATCGCTTGCCAGTTTTGCAATGGGCGAGTTGCTTAATAAAAAGTGGGTGGCATCCGTTTCATTTAATGCAAACAGATGGGTTTCTATCTGGTCGTTCAGCTCCTGTTTGTAATAAGGTTTGCCTGCTCCATGTAACTCGGCTATAAAAGAGGCAAATCCGGTATTACCTGTTCTGCTGATTATAGCATTATTTACTGCTTCATAAGTAAGTCCGTTATAGTCTATAATTTTATCATGCTTACGTTCATAAGTGGCTAATATATTTCCTTGTGCATCCCGTACATAATATAAGTAGGTGCGTAATTGTTCAGGATTTTTAGGGATGATAATTTTTACTACCCGATGCCCGTCTGGTGTGTATTCAAATTCCATATCAGGTTTTAAACTTGAAGTGGTACGAATAATTTTACTTATTTTTCCATACACTGTCCACTCTATTTGGGCTATTTCTTCTGATACATCTTTTACTAAATTCCCTATTTCATCGTACTCATAATTATGCGCTGTGGTTTGGTTTTTTATATCGTCACCGTAACCAGATATGCCAACCGCATCTTGCACTGCTACCAATTGATTGTTAGTAATGCCTTTGCTATGGTCGGTTGGGTCAACCCAATTATACTGGTAAGTCAGATTATCCATATTAATACCTTGCAAGTTACTTCCATTACGCAATTGGCTCAAGATATTTCCGTTGGCATCATAACTGAATGTATTGCGGTAATCACTCATGGCTGCTCCGGTTGATTGCCAGGTATTGGACACCAAATTATTAAAATATTGTGCATCAATAATACGGTTTAACTGGTCGTAGGTATAGGCTGTTCCCAATGGGCCATTTTCCATAAATTTACTGATGGCGGTGGTCATCATTTTTATATTGCCATTATACAGATCGGCACCGGCATTGGCTAAATTACTTCCTGCTGTTACGGGTGCAAAAGTAGAGAAGCTTGTTCCTCCTGCTGCTGCATAATCATTTTGATAATACTGCAATACAAAACCAAACACATCGCTTGCAAAGTTTTGATGGATGTTGGAATTAGGTGATGAGGGTACTACTCCATCTTTACCCATATCAAATGTCTGTTGTAAGCTGCCGCTGTTTACTGATTTTAGCCAACCTTGTATGGTATAGGCATAATCCATTCCTTGGATATTATTGCCCAGTTCGGTTCGGGCTAAAGGTCCGTGGGTGTAGTATTGGTAATGTGCATCCTGCTGCATGGTTTCTGTTCTCACTCCTGATGCCACATAAGTTAATCGGTTATGCTCATCATAACTGTATTGATGGATATACTGATCGGCATATCCTTGTTGATACGTTACTGAATTTACTTTTCCGCTGATCAGATCGTAATTATAATCTACCGTTTTATATTCTTCATCCAGATCGGCTGCATTAAGCGCAGTAATTTGGCGGATAAGGGTTTTTACGTTACCATGAATATCGTAACTGTAATATACAGCATGGTTATAATTTCCGGTTCGTGAGGTATGCTGATAGGTAGTTTTTACTACTCTGTTACGGAGGTTATCTTGTGTAAAATTAAATTGCGGTGCGGCATCTATTTGCTCATCATAATATGTTTTAGTTACTTGGGTAACAGAACTGTAAATGCCGGCAAAATTGGTGCTCCTGCTATTGGATTGTGTAATGCTCATTCCACTTTGTGGCGTTAACTCTCCCACTTCGGTAATTCTTCCCAATCCGTCATACAAGGTATAACTATACAGGCTTACGTTTCTCTGTCTGGCATTTTGTGAAAAGGTTATTCTTCCAAGCCCGTCATAAAAAAATTCAGATGAGCCTGCATCAGGTGTAGTTTGATAGGTTAACTGATTTAAGGTATTGTATTCATATTTAGTAATAAGCTGATGCGCAGGGTAGGAAACGGTAGTACCCGCCAAACGTGCAGCTACAATAGCTGTTAAATGACCTGAATTGGTTTCTAATTTAACGCCTGCCGGAGGAACGGTGCGGTTTAAATTACCTGCCTGATCATAATAATATAACGTATAATGATATTCACCTGAAGTATATTTCATGGCAAACTGTTCTGCGATCGGTCCTGCCAATTTCCCCAAACAGGTTTTCTTATACTCTTCTCTGAAACCAGAACGTAAATTATCTATGTATAGGTTATAGCTATTCCATGCATTAAGCTTTGCTGTTCTTCTTAATGTGGTGGCACAAGGCTCAGGAGTAATGGTTGGCACAATTGATTTATTGCACAATTTTGCACAACAATTAAACGAAGTAAATAATTCCAAATTTTTTGTTTTGCCCAAATCTTCAATACTTCCAAAAAGTACTACCGTATCTTTTTGAGGTGGAATTCCCGCCCCTATTTTCCATCTGTTCGGGTCGTACACATCCATGATGGCATCACAATAAAAATAATTAGCTGGATATCCACATACAGGGCGAAAGTTAAAGAGCTTGCGAATAAATGAGAATTGATTGCGAGCAACAGGTTTTACAAACGAAAAAGTAACCTTGCGATTATGAGAGCTGATAATTTTAGTTCCTCTTTTGGTATGCCTGTCAGAAATAAGCATTTGAAAAGTATTTATAGGATCACGTTGCGGAATATATCTCCACGTAAGATATTGTGCATAGCTGCCTTTATATAAAGGTGTACGCACATAACTATAATTTGCACGTTCGGTATATAGATTAAAAACTACATCGGCTGATTTGTTGTAAATAATATCTACTCTGGCTACTGTTTTTTGATAATAATTTTTAGCTACTATTTGATTCATAAAATTGCTAAACAATCGCATATTGGCATTTGGCCTTAAACAACGTGTATCTTCACAACCTTTTGAAGATTGACCTCCGGGTATAATATGAATAATAGGATTAATAATAGGATTATAAAGTTTTTCACAACCACAACCATAGCGCAATAATTCTTCCATTACACTACCAAAAGATTCACAGTTTTGATTGCTTACTCCGTCTCCAAATTTAAAAATTTGATCGTTAGCATTGGGCTCAGGAGTGCATATATGAGCTTGTCTTTTAATATCCACAAAAACATGACAAGGACCTTGAAAATCAAATTCGGCATCTAATGAAGCAATCAGTGCATTATATTGATCTTTTATTGCCTGATCTATAGTTTCCGGTTGGGTAAATAGGGTAAGAGGAATTCCTCCGGGTAAAAAATTATGAATTCTATCCTGAAGCTCACTACAAGTAATAGAATAATTTTTATAGCATGCAGGCGGGCATCCTGAACATCCACCTCCGCCACCATTACCACCACCACGCGGATGAACTACAAGGGGACATATACCCGCGCAGGTCCATGTATAAGGCAATGTTAATCCATCATTGCATAAAAGAGCTAATGCCCCTTCTAAAGTTAATTGCGGTATGGTAATCACATCGCCATC
The DNA here is from genome assembly GCA_025360235.1 of Cytophagales bacterium. GTDB lineage: Bacteria > Bacteroidota > Bacteroidia > Cytophagales > Cytophagaceae > JANYCO01. Next base: position 11,774 of record JANYCO010000371.1, on the reverse strand, counting down.
ATTTTCCGGTGGGCATGGATCGGGTAAGTTTATATCTGCTATATCAGTAGCTCCCGCTGCCAATTCTCTGGCTTGCTTTTCAGCAGCCAATGCTCCGACATTATCACCGGCCTGCTTTTTTGTGGCTGCTAAATCTGCAGCTGCTCGGGCATTTTTAGCGGCTTGCTTTGCTGTTTCTAGTTCATCACTAGCAGTTTTAACTGCACCTTCAGCATCTTTCTTCGCTTGTTCCCAATCATCATGTACATCTTCAGGTGTTTCAGGAGGTTCATTACTTAATAGTGTAGTTAATGCTGTTTGAGCGGCTGTAAGTCGTGCTTGTAAAGTTACAATTACATTTGCAGCAGCAGTTGCAGCAGCATCGGCAGCAGTTGCCGGATCACAGGGGTCAGGATCAGCCGTAGGATCATCTTCTAATGCTGCATTAAATTTATCAACCAATTCTTTTGCTTTTAAACATTTGCTCAGTATGGAGTTAAAGTTCTCATCGTTTAACCCTGTTGGTTTTAAACTCTCTACATACGCTTTAAAGGAATTAAAACCATGGTGATTGCTATTATAATCATCCTGATACCCCAACAAGGTTTCGCATCCACAATGATCTACCGGTTTTACACAATCATCGCATAATAAAAAACCGGGTAAAATGTAATCCGGATGTTGGGATCCGTTAGTCCTTAATATATCCGCGGGAGTTGGACCGTCAGCTCTTGCACCACTGCCAAGATACCAAGGTGAATTCAAAGACAACGGAGATCCATCATATCCGTTTCCGGTACAATCGCCCCAAGATACATTTTGATTATCATCTTCACTATAAGGTAACCCTTGTTTAGATAAACAGCATAGCTTAGCCATCTTATCAAAATTTGCTAAGAAGGCATCATCCTTTTTACCATGATTATAGATCATGGCAAAAACATCAGCAGCGGTTTGTGCGCCAGGGTAATCAGATAAATGGTTATTAAATTCAAATTCGGCATCTAAAATTTTATCACAGCCACAGGCATCCAAACCGGGTTTATTAGGGTTTCCGGTACCATCACTAGTGGTGTTTCCCTCTGTTGTTTTTTCTAGTTCAGAGCTTTGTAAACCTTGTTTATTTAGTTCACTAAATGTTTTTAATACATAACCGGAAAGCCCGCTTTGATCAACAAGTTTTTCATCATCCATAGAAGCATAAGCAACAGGCATATTTTCATCTTGCTGTTGATGAATATAATGAGCAATGGTTGACTCAGACTTCCATAATTTAAAGATGGCATTACTCTTAAATAAAGATAATCGTGATGCTGGAATTAAAGGTGTTTCATTGGTTACCGCATACATTACCGTATTGGTTTGCCATAATTGTACGGGAGTATAATTGGCAGCTATGCCCACCACTTTTGAGAAGTTCCAGGTTTCCCCTTGGTAAACGATATCATATTGGTTTTTAAAATCCGTTAATGTAGTTTTTGAAGGTAACGAAGCATTGATACACGTTGCAGCAAATTGAATATAATCTGTAAATGACAAATTCATTTTTAAAGCTACATTCAAATAGTTCTCAAAAAGGTCATAATAATCAGGATCGGTTTCATTCAATAATGGATAACGGTTATAAAACCCTTGGAAGGCATCTCTAAAATCCAAGCATTCAATACAGTTTTTACATTTATATTTATCATCAACATTATTGCCCATTAACAGCCCGTTTTTAGCAACGGTAGGTATTGAACAGGTTGGGCAATTGTTATTATCCGGTGAAGCAGGTGGGGTGCAGTTGTCGTAAGCAGTAAAATAATTATACTCATCTTTATTGCATGAGCAGGTATCGGCATAAGGTGATTCGTTTGCAAAATAATCATGGCCATAGGATTTAGGCATGGTAATTAAAATGTCATCACATATTCCTGCTTTATAAATGTCCTTTCCAAGCGTTGCCTTCAATGCATTTTTCAATACATCCCTAAAAGATTTATACGGAGCAATAGCATCATTAGCTATTGTATGAGCAGCTAATTCGGGTTTTACGTTTATAGCACCTAACGGGTTAGTGGCATCGCATCCATTAAAACATACTTTTATTAATTCGTCTTTGATCTTTCCTTTATTGATAGCCGACTCTCTTTCAATAGTGACCAGATCATTTGTGGCCATTAAGGTATTATAACGTGCTTGTGAAATAAAGATACATCCTTGTAATTTACTCATCCAATAATCTGCATAGGCACTACATTGCTTACTGCATGCACTACTGTTGTTCGCCCCGGTAAGATTTGCCTGTGCTGTTGCAAGAACATCGGAAGGTGTGAATTCATGCGTTTGCGGATCTTGGTCTTCACTAAATATGGGGTCGGCACTATTATCTGAAGGAGGATAAATACGTTTTGTTTTACCAATTGGCACTGAAGGATTACAATGGCAGTCGCCACTACTATTCTTTTTAACATAAGTAGTAAGGTAACGTTTATTGGCTATGTATAACGCTCTGAAAGTTTGCCAGTATCTGTTTTTAACTACATCACTACAAGTTTGAATTTTTGATAAGTTGTTGTTTACGCAGGTTTTTAATGCGTTTGCTGTTCCTTTATCTGCACAAAAAATAGTCATCACCGGAATTTCCCACATGGAGAAATCTTTCATATCATGAGAGCTGTCTTCGATCTTCGGTACAGATTTTCCATCAACAGTAACCGATACTTCAGTTCCGTCTCCCAATAGATTGGAAGTAGTGGTAAGCGTTGTACCACTAATTACCACTTCGTGTATCAACTGGATTCCTCCCGTAGTTACTCTTTCTCCAATGATGGTTTTTGTTTTTACATCTCTGATATAAGTATGGTCATTTACTGTAGTATGCTCTATGATAATATCTTCCTCATCGGTGTTTTGAAAATATAAATCCTTTTTTGATTTGTATTTAACCATTCTGTTCCACATGCTATTGGGTGTGCCTGTTGTTGAATTAAAATAATCCTTACCGCAACCATCTGCAGCTTTAAAGAATGGGTCTTTAATGTATTGATCGTATAAATCAATATTCAATAAATTGTGTAAAGAAGTTGTAGTAAATATAGCAGACACCGGAGTTGGTTGATCGCCCAGAGGATTTATGTAACCATTATTGTAGGCATCTGTAAATGTTTCGGTTTCCATCATACCCTTGTCATAATCACTACTTGCTTTGTTATTGGAAAGCCTGCACCAAGTTACATTGCAATATTCTGGATGAGATTTTACAAATACCTGTGCCCAAGAATATTTAAAATGATCAATGAATTGTTGTTGGGTAAGTTCCCAAATATGTTTAGGTGTTGACGAGCCTTCAACTTGAACGGTTTCATTACGTAACTCGTAATAGAAACTTCCCGTTGCAGTATAGTTGAGGGGATTATTATAAGCCATTGTATTACCCCTTGTATCACCGCCAGGCCATATACTTTCGGCATCACCTGATGTTGCAATTAATTTTCCAAAAGTAGCCTGATCTGTTGACATGGTACACTTTGCATATTGTGCATTTGTACCCGGTGTGATATCCGCAATGAGCATTGCTTCCAATGCATCACACTCATCATTTTTGGGTAAACAAAGATCATCACAAGTTTTTTTGCGTTGGTTCCAGCTATTTATAATAGCATCAATATCTGCTTGCGACATTGCGGAAACACTTGTTGCTTTTCCTGTTGCAACAAATTCACCTTTTCTACTTGCCATATAATCCTCAAACGAACCCAGCTTTGTATTACATTGTTCGCATGTCATTCCGCAACCACTTAGATCTATAGCAGCTTCTGCGGCAGTTTCAAACGATTGCAGTGTTTGTACACAAGAATTATTTGCTAAATAGTTGTTTGTATAATCATCTAAAGCCTGTTGGTTCACTGTAAGTGTTTTGTTAATGGTATAGGTTCCGGGTAATAATCTAAGAGTTATATAATCAACATCCGTAACATCCTTTGTAAGCTTATTGTCGTTCGTAAAATCGTATGAAACGTCTGAACCACAAGCAGCAATTCCGCTTGCATCTGCCGTGCTGCCTATTTTACGTTTAATTAATGCAGCAGGTATCCTTCCTAATCCATTCCCTCTTAATTTTTCAATACCGCATCCATCCGTTAAACTAATTTCCAGATCATAAACACAATCGGCACAAAAACTGGTAGAGCAAACTGAAGGCCTATATTTTTGGGCGATCACGGAGTACATAAATTTATAATCTTTTTCTTCTGTTACTTTAAACGTGTAAGCACTTACCAAGGCATTATCAGTATACTCCACATTACTGCTGTTCATTAAATTCACAGCCATATCCGGTGGAGATATTTTAGGAATATTATTTAAACCGGCAGGATTTGGACCCGCTAATGCGGTTGCTACAACTTGCCCTTTTAAATTTAAATAACTCACACTTATCTGTCCATTTGCATCCTGAACAGAATTCTTTTTGTAATGCTGGGCATATCCGACCTCGCTTCCAAACAACATATCCAATTCCGTTTGATTTGGCGTTACATAATCATACACGGTTTCATGATAGGAATCTAATTTGTGATCAATGCCGGGAGCACTTTTACGACTTATTCTTCCTGTATTATCAGGTGTAAATTCTGTTTGAATGAATGGAAAACCGTTTGCAACAGGAATATAATTGGATGTGTTAATTGGATCGGAACTTATAGTTGGATTGTTGGTGGAATAATAGATTCCCGGGCCATAATTTTTTGCATTATAAACATACCCGTCTGTTGAGCTAACAGGATTAACATTGCTCTTACATTGATCTGTGCCATCTAAGTCAAAGTCTTTGCGACTATAAGGAACACTACCACTATTTTTAGTAAATCCTTTGAAATAAATTAGTGCAGGAGGATTTGCCGGAGCAGGGAGAATTTCGATGGCAGCTCTTCCTTGGTAATCATAAATTTTATCTTGCACAATAGCCACTTCATCATTTTCTGATTTTGATTTGGTAACAGTTTGTCTGGCTCTTAAACTCCCATCAAAAAAAGAAATAACCTCACTCTTTTTGCCTTCTTCGGCATAAGAGCATTCATAATGCCAATTGAGATTTGTTTCAAGAGTTGGTTCAACTGCAAAACAATACACACCGTTTCCAATATACGTATTGCTGGTACTTGCTGCTCCATGTCCCACAATATTTGCAACGTTATCATCTCCTGTTAATGTACTTGAGCTTTCGTATGACCAATTTCCTTCCACGCGTCTATCCGGATAAAGATAATTTTTACCAATTGCTCTTGCACGACATATTAGGTATCCCTTATCAAAGGCTCTACTGATCTTATAAGTTATTAAATTATTGCTGTTAATATTTTGATCAAAACTGGATAGCGTAACTCTACTTACATCATTGCGTAAATTAAATGTTGCATTATCTCTTGTATCCAAAGCACCTGCACTTGTGTATGCCTCTACAAAAGTCCACTCCAAATCATATTCTACCGAAGCAGAAACAACATCATTACTTGTGGAGTTGGGCACTTGTATAGTAATTGAAATATCATTTGTAACAGGGTTATAACTAATACCATTAATATTCACCATTGGATTAGTAAGTGATGAAGTAATAAAATCGTAATACCTTTCTTCTTCAATTTCGGTTACTATTTCAAGAAATTGCTTTGTGTTAGTAATACCACCATCAATAATATCCAATATCTCAACATCTACTCTGTACACATCTTGCAGTTGATAAAAGTCTTTTTCTTTATATTTTTTTCCTCCTGTTTTATCATAGCTCACTTCCAGATCTTGATAGTGAATTTGTGATGTATTGGTCTTATCATAAGTTGTTATTTTAAGTTTTACTTTATAAGTAAAAGTGGTAGGGAAACAAACATCAGTAAGATTAGGCTTTATATTTAATGACACCCTGCCCTTGCTTTTCATCATATGTGAACCGCTATAGTATATTGGATCAGAAGGTGTAGTGTTCGGATATTTATCCGACTGTACTGATTGGGTAGCTCCAATATGAATGTCGGTTCTTTCTATATAACCTGTAAAAATAACGTTAGGGTTATACGCTAAACCTACAATACTAAATGCAAGCAAATGAAAAATAACCAGTGCGTTTCTAAATATTATCTTATGCATAATATGAGTATTTTATTTTTTAAATAAATGATAATAGTTGGCTAAAAAATATTTTTTATAGTTACCGATTAAGGTTACACTTCCTTTTTTATCAATAGTTAGAATTTGTTTAGCAGAAAAATATTTTTCTTTATCTTCATCATTTAGCTGCTTATAATTTGAATATAAAATTTCCAAACGGGGCTTCTGTGTTTTGGAAACATTTGCCGGAGAAGTACCATAAATATCATTAAACGATTTGGCATAGTATAATACAATTTTTGCCAATCGAAAAGCCGGTAATTCAATAGTTAAATCCAAATAGCTTATGCCTTTTATAGGATGACGATAAGCTATTCTCCAAGTTCTTTCCTTTTCAGATTCGCTTAATAAGGTAACAACTGCATTTCTAGCAAGCAATGAATCTAAATTTATTTTAAGGGCTTGTTTTAAATATTTCTTTTCTAAGGCTGTATTGGTTTTATTCAGTACTATCTTTTTATTTTTATTGTCAGTGGAAAGATTAAAACGATCGTTATTAACAACCTCTGCTTCATCTATCTTATAATACAACATTCTATCCCATACGTAATAGAAAGCTTGCTTAGTCTGAATCTGTTTTTCAGAGGTGTAATCTGAATACATATAATAATTTATTTCAAAACTTTGGTGCATATCCTTATATGCATTTGAAACCTGTTTAAAATCATCACTTGCTTTTTGTGCACTAGAAATAATAGAGATAAGGCATAAAAAAAATACCCATGCGATCAGCTTATATCTCCCTTTAATAAATTGTAAAATATTTATGTAGTGCACATTCATCAATTACTTTTTTTCATGTGATTACGCGTTTCTTTGATCGTCATTACACCTCGTTCTGTTTCTTTCTTTATTCTTTTTAATGCGCCTTGCTCATCATATTCATAATAACTTGCATAATCATTCTCATCAAGCTCGGCCATTAATTTTAGATTATTTGGATGATAAACATAGGCTTTCATATTTCCATTATATGGGTAAATCCTGATGTCGTCAAACCAAGTATTATTATAAACGGCAGAGGCAACTAATTTCACTTTCATCTTCTTAGCCAAAGCCGGTATTTGTATTTCCTTTTCAAAACGTTGCCAGCCTTCCATAATGGTTCCGCTTGAACTAAATGAAACAGAGGAAAGTGATACCCCATTAGTACCTGTAAATGAGATAACGATAGCTGCATCCTTATCCGCTACATTTCCTAATGGAACTTGTGTTTTTACCCAACCGGCAAACACATATTTTTTACCCGGGTAAGGAGCAAAAGGCATCACACAATTCTCTTCACATAGTGGCTCTGCACTAGCATTACACCCTGTTAAGCAAAACTCTTTTTCATAGCTTGCATTTTTAGCAACAATTAAACTTTGCAAACCGGTATGTGAAACTTTAGTGGAAAGATTAGACCCATATGCCAGACCATAGCAATGATCCGTATTATTGATGGATTCAAAATTATCAACAAACACTTCTCGATATTGAGCATTGTTGGCAACAGAAACAGGTAATCTTGTGCTGCTGAATAAGGCAGAATTATATCGTCCTAATTTATCTTTATTTTCAACTTCAAATCCTTGTGGTAAATAGTTTACAGTTTGACTGGTCCATACCCAGTTTATATCCGATACTCCTGATGGCAAAAATTTTGCACCCGTTACCGACCAAAATGGGTTATAAGCAGTGTATGTTCCATCTCTTCTGATATTAGTAGTATATGTTCTATTCGCTAAATATAAATAACTATTGATTGGTCGCCAGTTACCTTTTATTCCTGCTATATAAGGATTCGGTAAGTATGGGTTGTCACCTAATGAACAATTACTATATGATTCGGTAGGGCAATTACAAGGTATTAATATACCGGTCGTTGTACAAGTAGAACCTTCAAAGGTAATATTAACAATGGTATTGCCACTAGCGTCTAATCCTCCAAATGAGATACTATTCACTTTGCGACCCCTGTCACATAAATCTTCATCATACTTAAACTTTGCACAAAGTGTTTTACCTCCACAAGTAAATGTATATCCCAGTGTTCTATATTGATGAGATTGTATACAAGTTCCTGGTTTGTAATGTATCATCGCAGGATGATGTTCTGTACTGCAACATTTGTATTTGTATAATTGATCAGATCCAGGACTAAATGGAGTTATATTTATTCGGACATAATCTTTATCGCAAGGAGTTAGCAAGTCTGTATAATTAAAATTGTCTATTCCTGATGTGCTTATCACTCCTGTACTTGAAATAGTAAATGTTCTTTTTGCATTTGGAGGATTATTATCAGTTATGGTATAGGTAGTTGTTCCTGAATTATCTGTTAAACCAACACTTACTGTTACATCATTTGGGTTAATACCTAATTGAGTAAGTATTAATTGCATAATTTCGTTCGGGGTCATTGTTTGTTCTTCATAACAATGTTCCTCATCCCAAGCCTGTTCCGTATAATCATATACTTCACAGTTCACTGTTACATCTTCCGAAGATATCTCGTTAACAACACTAAATTTTTTAGTTAGATCACATCCTTGTAAAAAAGTTTTTGTGGCAGAAGCGGCATAGTTAATATCATCGGTATTACCTTGATCAATAACCCCTAGACTACCGTCTGTTACGTCAACGTCAAGCCGATCATTTTTGTTTACAAAATATTTAAGAAGGTTGTTCATTTCATTTACATCTACAATGCATGATGACCCGGTAGTATTGGTTTGAATACAATTTGTTTTCCATATCTCGGAGAATGCATCTGCTTTACTGTTTAGTATTTTTGTAGAAGCAGATAAAGAAATATTTCCTGTGCCAATCGGATTTACATTTAATGTTGTGGTTTGCATTATTGGTATATTCTGCATATTGCGAGCACCCGAACGAATAATTTTTGCTTGTACGGTTAAATTTGTTCCTGATATATATATTCCTGATTTATCAATCAAGATCAAATTTGATCCCACTTGATGAACCCAATAAAGGTTGGTGTTGACTCCCGTTCCTGTCCCTGAAGTAATTGCCACTTCATCACCTGGTTTAAAATATACTGATGGGCTACTTGAATTATAGGGAGGGTTAAGAGAAATAATCCCCCCATTTACTTTGATACTTAATTCAACCCCTATATTCCGATAAGCCAATCCCATTCCATCGTAGGCCCAATGTGCAGGATGGGTTAAGTTATACACATCATCATGAAATTCATTTTGAGTTTTTGTTAACAGTACTTCTCCTGTTTCAGCATCTAATGCCATGTTCTGAGTAGTGATGATAGAGTTATCCTGATAAGCTACTGTTCTTTCTAACAACCCATATCTCTGAATTACCCTAGTAATAACGGCTGAGCGAAAACGAGTTTCATCACTTGAATAAGAAGGAAGAATAGTGGGAATAAAAAGCGGAAAAATCGAAACAAGAAAATTATCTGAATTCATTTGTAACCCGCCACTGATGGTAGTACTTTCATTTTCACGGGTATCCAATATCATATCCGATTCCACCCCAACCATTACATTATCGGTAACACTACCTTCATTATTGATGACGGTAATTGCATTGTTTAAGTGTTGTGAATTATTGGGATCTGTTTTATAAAAATACTGAACACCTGAAATTCTTCTGCCCTCTGTTAAACTGCCTATTGGTTCTGCATAAACCCATTGGGCTTTTTGCTTACCATTCATATCGTTAAGTTCAATCTGATATCCTTGAGAAACGGTCACATAATTTTTCACTTTAAGACTAAAAATTCCCGAAATCCAATCCGGAACTTCAGCAACTGTTTGTAAACTTGTTCTATTTACAATGGTTGGAAAATCTCTAGTAGTATAAAATTCATGCACCACCTTTCCTGTGGCATGTTTTGTTACAATTCCATCTCCTGTTGGTGCCGGTAAATTTCTTACTGTAACTGTTGAATAGGTAACTGTTGGTGAAGGAAAAAAAGTTTCACCCATTGGTTCTTCGCTATAAAATGATTCATCAGGCACCAATGAATTTTCTTTGTCATACATGATAGGCTGCCTGAATGGGTTTTCGTCATTCCCAATCATCGGTTCATAAGTGGCCACCCCACTGCTAATTTCATTTCCATCTTCAACTAATGTGTAATCGTATTCTTGCCCATAATCAACAGAACTATTTGCATCACCTCCCATATTATCCCAATTATCGTTTAGCCTTATCCTTTTAACCCTCACTCCTCCACCATTCTTTTTTCCATCAGCATTTTTTAATCTTATCCAGCTTTTACTCAAATCCACCTGTTCTCCAAAACCATTTCTCATTAATTTATGATTGATGCCTTCAAACATTTCCGCTAAATCAAAAAACACTCCAACCAAACTTCTCATCACCAATTCTATGTCATCATTTTCTGATTTATTCATATCAGAACCCGGATATACTAAAAAAGGTAGATTAATACGCGCAAATTGCCATGCTGCTTTAGCAATTTGATTTGCCTCATCTCCACTGCTTCCATCACCTGTGTGAACCCCTTTCAACTTTAAACTGTATGTATTATCATCTATTTTATGCGATCTGTAATTATTATCAATTTCTGCATACCCTCTTATATACTCTTTATTACCATGCGTGATATCAATTAAAAAGTTAAAGTATAAATAGGTTGTTGGATCCCAAGGTTTGATTTGTTCTGGCATATATTTTTTTTCAAACTCAGTCTCATTTGCACATGGATTATCTAAATGCAAATAGATAAAATCATTCGGGCCCGAATCGTAACTATATAAACGATCGGAGGATTTACTTGTTGAATTTTGGTCGGAACCAAAACCTAAAATCCGAGAACCTATTATTTCTCCGGAACCAGATTCAATACCTCTTATCATTTGCATGGCCTTTTTATTTTGCACATAGGCATAATCATCTGATTCGTATTCTACATTGATAGTACCCCCTGAAGGTAATTTGATTTGGGTTAGCGACCAAGCTTGAGCATAAGTATCAGCATTTGCTTGATCAGTATAAGGAAACTCTGCATTTGATGGTAGTGATGCATTGTATGTGTTCGGTTTATAATTTCCCCATCTGTCATAACCTTTAATATCATAATTAGGGTTTTGTGTGGAATAGGTAAACTGATAAGAATTTAATACTCCTTTGTTTGAATTTCCATAAGTGAAATATATCTTTTTTAAAGTCAACTTACCCTTTCCGGCATTGATGTTTATCACTCCATTTGCGGTAACATTGGCTGTTGTATTATTATCAACATTTGGACAAAGAGAGTAATCATATTCAAAGTTTACTTTTTTAACAATCACATTTGATTTTACATTATTGACCTTGGTATAAAGTGTAATTGATTTTAAATAATAGTTTTTAGAACTTGCTCTTTTTCCTCCATTAATATCCATTACTCCTAATGCATCTTCTCTTTCCACCAATTCAAAATCAGCAAAGTAGTTTTTACTTTCAATGGATGTAACATGCCAAATCTCTTTTGTACCATAAGTAATAGAAGCTTTATCATCTTTAGTATCTGATTTCAAGCCCTCATTATTCATAGATTGATTATAAGGTACTCTCCAATTATAACCTGAGTTTTTACATTCATAATTAATTTTAGTGTAAGTTCCAAGATCATTACTTGAAGGTCCGTTATGATCTACATCTACATAATCTGGAGA
>JANYCO010000272.1 GCA_025360235.1 Cytophagales bacterium | reverse complement strand
TTCAAATGTTTTTTGCCCATTTGCTACAGCTACAGGATTTGCACCAGCAGGAGGTGCAGTTTTATCTTGTGCAATTGATTGGGAAAAGCTTATGGATAGTGTGAGAAAAACGAGAAACGTTAAACGCAATAACCGATTTTGTAATCTTTTAAAGGACATATAAAAACTTGTTTTATCCGTATATTATGGCCACGTCTTTTTTAGAGACGCACAAATGTAGTATCCCAATCGAATTATTCAAACTGCTTTTTATGGTTTTAAAGCAGTATTAAGACTATTTTTATACAGAACGTCAATAAAATATTGACAAACAAATGATTATTTATTGTACTGAAATTATAAACAACCGTAATTTAGAATTGTTTTAAATAAAAACGAAGTCAAAATATCCGGCAAAAAAAAAATAAAAACCTATAATTCAACATATTAATAAATAAAATGAGGATATTATGGAAAAGATGATAATCATCATAAAATCGGGTTTTAGGCTTCTTTTTTAACACCCAATTGAAATATTTTAATATTTCATGCGTCTAACCTTTCAAATAATTTGTAATTTTCCGCTATGATAAACCTTATAAACATTTTTTAAATGGAAATTACATTTAACAAAGAAGTTACACAGAATTTCGACAAAGCAACTACCAAAGAGTGGTTGGAAACAAATGGCCTGGGGGGTTGGGCTAGTTCTACTATTTGCGGTACCAATACCAGAAACTATCATGGTATGTTTGTAATTGCTACAAAACCTCCGGTAGGTAGAATAGTAGCGCTTTCCAAACTGGAAGAGACAATCATTATCGATAACAATAAATACGAACTTCAGGCAAATCAATTCCCTGGTAGTATTTGTGACAGTGGACTAAAATATTTTACAAAATTTACTAAAGGAATTTTTCCCGCTTTTCAATACAACATCGGAGAAGTTGAAATTGAGAAAACAATTGCTGCTATTCACGGCAAAGATATCGTGGTAGTTATCTATGAAGTAAAAAAAGCTCCAGCTCCTTTCACCATGGAACTTAAACCTTTGGTGGCCGGGCGTGATTACCATAGCTTGTCAAAAGCCAACGACAGTATAAGCAGAGAAACCGTTTTCGGTGACAATGTACTTACGCTAAAAACATATAAAGATATTCCGCCAATTTGCATTCAGGTTAAAGGAGCCTCTTTCAAATCTCATCCGGATTGGTTCCTGAATTTTGAATACAAAGAAGAACAAGCTCGTGGATTAAGTTTCGCGGAAGACCTTTTCTGTCATGGAAATTTTATTGTGCATTTAAAACAAGGTAGTAAACTTGGTATCATAATTTCTACAGAAGAGTACAGTCAGTCGGATGCTTTTGAGCTGCTTGCCGGCGAACAAAAAAGAAGAGAGTTATTATTTGAGCAACTACCGTTACAAAACAGTTTTACTAAAACACTTGCTCTTGCGGCTGATCAGTTCGTGGTAAAAAGAGGTGAAGACCTGAAAACAATTATTGCGGGATACCACTGGTTTTCGGATTGGGGTAGGGATACAATGATTGCTCTTCCGGGAATTTGTCTTGCAACAAAAAAATATGAGGATGCGAAAAAAATAATACGTTCTTTTTCTCATCATATTCACCAGGGAATTATTCCAAACCGTTTTCCTGATTCAGGAGAAACTCCGGAATACAATACAGTAGACGCTACGCTCTGGTATTTTATTGCCATAAAAAAATATTTGGACTATACAGGTGACAAAGATTTTGTTCTAAACGAAATGTATCCGCACCTTAAAGATATTATTGCCTGGCACGAAAAAGGTACTCATTACAATATACATGTGGAGCCTGATGGCCTATTGTATTCAGGTGAGTATGGAGTACAACTTACATGGATGGACGCTAAGATCGGAAACTGGGTGGTAACTCCACGTATGGGAAAAGCAGTAGAGATCAATGCACTTTGGTACAACGCACTGATGATTCTTTCTGATTTTGCTGGTCTAAAAGGAATAGACGCTGACAAAACTGAATATTCCAAAAAAGGAGATATTGTTAAAAAAGCTTTTAAAGAAACGTTTGTCATAAAGGATAAAGGGTATCTGTATGATTTTGTAAATGTGCAGGAAAGAAATGATGACATAAGACCAAACCAAATTTTTGCATTAAGTCTTCCTTATGAAATACTAGACAAAGTAACTTCAATGTCCGTCTTGAAAACAGTAGAAGAGCATCTTCTTACTCCTTATGGCTTGAGAAGTTTATCACCGGAGCATTACAAATATGAAGGACATTACGGAGGAAATCAATGGTCAAGAGATGGTGCATATCATCAGGGAACTGTTTGGTCATGGTTATTGGGACCATACATTACTGCGAAAATAAGACTGGAAGGAGATTTTGGAAAAACAGTTGTTGAACGATTACTTAACAATTTCCAGCATCATTTTTCTGATGCTGGCATTGGTACCATTTCAGAAATATTTGACGGAGATGCTCCGTATTATCCGAAAGGCTGTATAGCTCAGGCTTGGAGTGTAGCGGAGGTGCTGCGGGCTTATTTGGAAGATGTTAAAAAGTAATGATCATGATATAAAAAACAATAGACCGATAGTATTCTCTATCGGTCTATTGTTTTTTAATAAAGCATTTTTTAATTTTTAACTATTTTAATTCTGGAAATACGTCCACCTTCATTTATTTCGAAATAATAGATAGCATTTTTTTGAGCTGAAATATCAAATGTCAATTTATCACCAACAAAATTTTCCTTTTCGATCAAGGTTTGTCCCATCATATTAATCAATTTTACTGATGAGTTTTCCATTTTATTATCAAACGACAAATCTATTTGACCATTTGTTGGATTAGGAGAAACATGAAAATTGCTTTCCGAAACAATTTCTTCAGTTGAAGAAACAACCGCACCACATCCACTTACTTGACATAATTTTAATACAAAAATATCTGAATTAGCAGCCGATGAAGATATCAGATTCTTTATTCCCGTTCCCGGATCAAAATCAACTGTGTGTGAAAATGAACCAGTCACATAAACTTTACTTGAGGCATCCACTACAATAGATTTAGCCTCATTAACCTGATAATCCGCTCCAGTCATTTGTTTTGCCCAAATAGAATTACCTGAGGCATCCAATTTTGCAATATAGATATCATAGTAGCCATAACGACCTGCTATGTATACATTTGCTGAAGCATCAAGGTTTATGCTATAAGCAATGTCATCCGAAGTTCCTCCGTATTGATTTGCCCAAACATAATTACCTGAGGCATCCAATTTTGAAACAAAAATATCATTACTAGAAGAATTCGACACTAAACTGGAGGCTGTTAGACTTGGATCAAAATTAGAAGTTCCATGAAAATAACCTGTTGTATAAACATTTCCTGACCCATCTACTGCAATTGATTTGCTATAATCATAGTTACTTCCTCCCATTTGTTTTGCCCAAGTCAAATTACCAGAGGCATCTAACTTCACTACATAGATATCATCGTATCCTACAGAGGTAAGGTTTGTAATTCCTACACCAGGATCAAAATCAAACGTACCTGTAAAATTTCCTGTGGCATATACATTGTTTGATGCATCAACTGTTATGTAATTATCATATGAATTTCCCAATTGCTGCACCCAAACAAAATTTCCTGAAGCATCCATTTTTAAAACGAAACCACCACCTAAAGTTAGATTTGTTGTACCAGCTCCTGGATCAAAGTCTACTGAACCTGCATATTCTCCAGAAACATAAACATTTCCAGAACCATCCAGAGTTAAAGAATTACCCTGTTCATTTGTCGTTGAACCCCCAATTTGTTTTGCCCATACAAAATTACCGGACGCATCTAACTTCGAAATAAAGATGTCCGATAGTGATCCGGAACAAGTAAAACTTGTATTCCCAGCTCCTGGG
>JANYCO010000255.1 GCA_025360235.1 Cytophagales bacterium | reverse complement strand
TCCAATTTATTGATTGAACGTTTGGACGATTTTCTTGAATATCCTGCTTATGATCCTCATGGAGACCCTATCCCTAATGTGGAAGGGAAGATTAAAGTAAAAAAGATGGCCCTGCTTTCGGAAGTAAACGAAGGATTCTCAGGCGAGGTGGCTTGTCTCAAAGAAACGTCTACTGCTTTCTTAAAATACCTAGATAAGATTGAAATAAAAATCGGAACAACCATAAAAGTAAATCACATTATCGAGTTTGATGCTTCTATGGATGTGACAATAAACAATGGAAAGAAAAGTATAAATATTTCTAATGAAGTTTCTAAAAATATATTTGTAACGGTTTAATAATTCGGCAATTTGATAATTTGTTAATTCGACAATGGGAAAGGGTATTACAATTGGGATAATGATATTAGCAGTCTTGATACTGGGCTGTGAGGACAAAAAAGAAAACGATTCCAATAAAAAAATAAAAATTGTAATCGTTGGGACAACGGGAATGATTGCGGATGCTATAGGAAATATTGCAGGAGATAAGGCCGAAGTGCAAGCTCTGATGGGACCTGGCGTAGATCCTCACTTGTATAAAGTTACACAAGGCGATCTGGAGAAATTGCAAAATGCGGATCTTATTTTTTATAATGGTCTTCATCTTGAAGGGAAGATGAGCGAAGTATTAGAGAAATTATCCTCAAAGAAAAAAGTAATAGCATTTTCAGATGGAATAAGCATGAATAATATCAGAATGCTTGATGCTGGTGGAACTGTTCACGATCCACATATCTGGTTCAATGTGGCTATTTGGAAAGAAGCTGTCTTGTATGCTTCAAAAGAAGTACAGAAAGCAGATTCTGTAAATGAAGAACTTTATAAAACCAATACCCTGAAATTTTCCAATCAATTAGATTCACTGGATAATTGGGTGAAAGCAGAGATCGCTACGATTCCGGAACAAAGCCGTTTGCTAATCACCGCACACGATGCTTTTGGTTATTTCGGGGAGGCTTATAAAATGGAAGTAAAAGGGTTACAAGGGATTTCCACTGTTTCTGATTATGGATTAAATGATGTCACAACTTTGGTCAATATCATTACAAGCCGGAAAATAAAAGCCATTTTCATAGAAAGTTCCGTTTCCGATAAATCGATAAAAGCAGTAGTAGAAGGCTGCCAGGCAAAAGGACATAAAGTAGTCATTGGTGGTACACTCTATTCTGACGCTATGGGACAAGCAGGTACGCATGAGGGAACCTATATTGGAATGGTGAAGGCGAATGTGAATACGATAACGAAAGCTTTAAAATAATTATGAATGTTAAGTTATGAGTTATGAAATTCAATTCATAACTCATAATTCATAACTTAAAACTATGAAAACACAAGTAGATAACCCAATATTAGAAGTGCACGATCTAACCGTGAGCTACAACAAAAAACCTGTCTTGTGGGGGATTGATTTTACATTACCGAAAGGGGTATTGGTTGGAATCATTGGTCCTAATGGTGCTGGGAAATCTACCTTAATCAAAACGATCATGGGACTTATTCCTGCTGCCAGTGGTTTTGTGAAATTATTTGACAAACAACTGGAAGAGGTAAGGGGTAAAGTTAGTTACGTACCCCAAAGAGAATCCGTAGACTGGGATTTTCCTGCTTCTGCTTTTGATGTGGTATTGATGGGCCGTTATGGTAAACTCGGACTCTTCAAACGGCCAAGGAAAGCCGACAAAGAAGTGGCTATGGAATGTCTGGAAAAAGTAGGCATGCAACAATTTGCCGGCAGACAAATTAGCCAGTTAAGTGGCGGCCAACAGCAACGAGTCTTTCTTGCCAGAGCTTTAGCACAAGACGCAGAACTTTATTTCATGGACGAACCCTTTGCCGGAGTGGATGCAGCTACAGAAGCTGCCATTATTGAAATTCTAAAAAGGATGACTGAAGCTGGTAAAACAGTAGTAGTAGTGCACCATGATCTGCAATCGGTAAAAGAATATTTCAACTGGCTGTTGCTTCTAAACATGCGACTGGTAGCTTCAGGTCCAACGAATCAAATATTCACGGAAGAATTGCTTCAGGAAACCTACGGCGGAAAATTAACCCTTCTCGCGAAAGTAGGAGATTTGCTGGCGAAACAAGAAGTACCGGCGAGAGAAAAATAATATAAATAATGGTTAATGATCAATGGTTAATTGTTAATGTCTTTTCATTTATCATTAATAATTAACCATTAACAATTAAAAAATGAACGACCTAATAAATTTCATCACATTATCTGATCCCAACACCCGCTACGTGGTATTGGGTGTAATGCTTATGTCGGCGGGAGCTTCGGTGTTGGGATGTTTTACTTTTCTCAGGAAAAAGGCTTTGATTGGAGATGCTATTGCCCATGCGGTATTGCCTGGAGTATGTGTGGCCTTTATTCTTTCAGGAGAAAAAAATCCAATACTATTGCTTTTGGGTGCTTTTGCTACAGGATGGTTTTCCGTTTATGCGGTTGATTTCATTAAGAAAAATTCCAGGCTTAAAGAAGATTCTGCTATAGGGTTGGTCTTATCTGTATTTTTTGGTATTGGAATTTTATTGCTTACCTATATTCAACATTCCGGAAATGCTTTACAATCGGGCTTAGACAGTTTTATTTTTGGGAAAGCAGCTTCGCTGGTGAGTGCAGATGTATATGTGTTTGGAACGGTAGCGGTATTATTAATTGTAGTGGTGTTTTTTCTCTTTAAGGAGTTTATGTTAATTTCTTTTGACGAGAACTATGCAGTATCTATTGGTTTTCCTGTGAAAACCTTAGAATTTATTCTTACTACACTAACAGTCCTTGCAGTTATAGTAGGCATCCAAGCCATAGGAGTTGTGTTGATGGCAGCTATGCTAATCACTCCAGCCGCAGCAGCCAGGTTCTGGACAAATCGTTTGCCAATCATGTTAATGCTGGCAGCGTCGATTGGAATTGTATCTGGTATCGGAGGTTCTTTTGTTTCCTATACCATTTCAGGCATGCCGACGGGTCCATGGATTGTTTTGTTTGTTTCCTTTATTGCAATGATCTCTTTTCTGTTTGCTCCCCAAAAAGGATTGGCTTACCGTTGGTATGGTAGAGAAAAACATAAAGCCCTGATCATGGAAGAAAATATTCTGAAAGCCTTTTACCAACTGGGAGAACAAGATGAAAATTTCTTTAAAGAAAGAACTGCTGAAGAACTCTCAGACAAAAGAGGTTATCCAATAGCAGTAATAAACAGGTGGTTTTCAAAATTAGTAAAACACGGTTACCTGATTTCAAAAAATAATCAGTACACTCTAACCGAAGAAGGTAAAGTAAAAGGCCAGCGTGTCACAAAACTCCACCGCCTTTGGGAAATGTACCTGACCGAATACGTAAACCTCGCACCCGACCATGTACACGATGATGCCGAAAACATCGAACATATTATTACACCAGAAATAGAAAAGAAATTAGAAGAACAATTGCAGTATCCCAATAAAGATCCGCATGACAGTCATATACCATATAGGTAATTGTTAAAGGATAATGGTTAATTGATAATGAAAATAATTATTAGTCATAACCATTAACAATTATCAATTAACAATTAATAATTAAAAAAGTGGACTCATTCTACATCATCCTCACCGGTTCCCTCGTCGCAGCTTCCTGCGGGTTGTTGGGTTGTTATTTGGTTTTGCGTCGAATGGCTTTGATTGGCGATGCGATTTCTCATGCGGTGCTTCCCGGGATTGTTTTAGCATTTTTAATAAGCGGAAGCCGCGATTCTTTGGTGATGCTTTTTGGAGCGGGAATTATTGGATTGCTTACTACATTTCTTATTGAGTTTTTGCACCGTAAGGCACGCTTACAGGAAGATGCTTCGATTGGCGTGATCTTCACTACGCTTTTTGCTTTAGGCGTAATTCTGATTTCTTATTATGCCGAAAACATAGACCTCGATCAGGATTGTGTATTGTATGGTGAAATTGCTTTTGTTCCGTTGGATGATTCTTTCATCTTGTTTTCTGGTATTGATTTGGGTCCAAAAGCGGTTTGGATCGGGCTCTTTGTATTTGTGGTTATTGTGTCATTTGTAATCATTGGCTATAAAGAATTATTTTTAACAACCTTTGACCCTGCTTATGCGGCTTCAATAGGGATCTCTGTTACCTTATGGCATTATTTATTAATGGGAATGGTTTCCTTTACTACCGTAGCTTCTTTTGAAGCAGTAGGTGCTATATTAGTGGTCGCTTTTCTGGTAGCTCCTGCAGCTACAGCATACTTGTTGACAGATAATTTCAACAAAATGTTGGCGATAGCTGTCCTGGTTGGAATCATTGCTGCCATTGGGGGGTATTATCTTGCAGTCTGGATGGATGCCTCCATTGCCGGCGGAATGAGTACAATTGTGGGATTGGAATTCTTGCTTGTTTTGCTGTTTTCTCCTTCTCAAGGGGTTTTTATGAAAAAACTAAGAACTAAAACTTCTTGATTCTGGTTTAGTTTATACATTAAAATAGTTTAATTTTGTAGTTCTATAAAAGTTTAAAATATATGAAAAACAG
>JANYCO010000677.1 GCA_025360235.1 Cytophagales bacterium | reverse complement strand
GGAAAGTTCGCCACTGATCCATTTAGAGTCGAAGTTTTCACGTGCTATAAAACCATCACTTGTTTCTGCCCATTTTAATAGGATGTAAGGTCTCTTTTTTTCCATATAAGAAAAGAAACGTTTATTGAGTTCGATCCCTTGTTCTTCTAAGACACCTACAGCTACTTCTTTTCCACCTGCTATCAGTTTTTCGATACCTTCTCCTGATACAAGTGGATTAGGGTCAATGTTGCAGATTACTACTTTTTTAATGGGATGTTTTAAGATCAGATCAGCGCAAGGAGGAGTTTTGCCATAATGGGAGCAGGGTTCCAGCGTTACATATAAAGTTGCGCCCTCCAACTGAGCTTTGTCTTCTAAGTGATTTATGGCATTGACTTCCGCATGTGGTCCGCCGTATTTTTCATGCCAGCCTTCGGCAATGATAAGACCGTCTTTTACTATTACGCATCCAACCATTGGATTCGGACTTACATAACCTCTGCCCAAAGCAGCAAGTTCTAATGCACGGAGCATAAACAATTCGTCACTATTATTATTCATTTGTTTGTCAGTGAGTTTTATTCAACTCAAACGAAAATATTCTACTGAAGTTTCCCTAATGTAAGATTTAAGGGGATATTATAAAAGATTAGCTAGGTAAAAATTATTAGTTGTAAAAAAAACAGAAAGAAACACCCCACTGATTAGGCCTTATTGAGCTCAAAACAGTGGGGTGTTTCTAGTTTACCGAATTTTTCTATTGGACAAGATTTCCATTGGCATCAAATACCAAAGGGATTCCTCTTTTTTCCAATTGTACTGTGTATAAAATAGTGCCCTTGCTATCCATAACAATATCTGTCCTTCTTGATCCTTTTATTTTTGCATTTGGATAATTGGCTTTTATATAGTCCATAATAACCTGTGGAACTTGAGAAACATCAATATCGTAATCGGTTTTGATAATGTTACCGGTTGCCTGAAGCTCTATGATATACTTTATTTTTTCTAACCTAAAGACAGCAATGAAGTCATCTACATTTACAGTATCCATTTTCCATCTCACGTTAGTGGATGTAGGGTACGTTCTTGCAATGGCATCAGAGACTTCCACAGGGATGTTTCTGTCTGTATTGACAATGGTACCGTTTGGTTGAATTTGTACGGTGTATTTAATTCTGTAATATTTGAATTTAGCTATATAATCAGTTTTTGTTATGGAATCCATTTTCCATCTGATTTCAGTTAATTCGGGATACTCGGCCATTATTGCGGCTGAAACCGCAGCAGGAATGTCTTTTGCTTTTTTCTCTTGTCCGTAGCCCATAGACGTAATCATCAGTGCTACTAAAATTAGTACTAGTTTTTTCATTCTCTTTAATAGGTTTAGGTTTAAAATTAGGTTTAAGTGCATAAGTACGTATAAACCCGATTATTTGTTTGATAAAACCTTGCGAAAAGCACTTTATTAAAGAATAAAATGTTCCCCCTTTGCAGGTATTTCACATTTTGAATAGCCTTCTTCTTTAAGGGTTTCTTTAAAATCAATCATGCTTTGATTTTCACCATGAACGAGAAATATATTTTTCAGGGAATCCTTGTCTTGTTGCCGAACAAAGTCCAATAAATCTTCAAGGCCTGCATGGCCGCTGTATATATCAGTACGCACAACCTTTGCAGATACTAGAATATCTTTTCCTCCGATCTTTAAATATTTCCCACCACTCATCAGTTTATGTCCAGGTGTTCCCTCGGCAGAATATCCAATCATTAAAAAGGTGCAATAGGGGTTGTTTAGATTTTTCTTTACGTGTAACTCCATTCTTCCTCCTGTGAGCATACCTGAAGCAGAAATGATAATACAGGGTTCGTAATAATTAGTGATCGCTTTGCTTTCCTTGAAGTTTGCTACATAGACCAAATTTTCAAAATCGAAAAGTGTTTGGTGTTCTGCATAAATCGCTTTAGCCTCGTCATTGAGCAGTGTATGAAATTCTTCATAAATTCTGGAGCTCACTTCTGCCATAGGGCTATCGGTAAATATTTTTATTTTAGGCAGCCTTCCTTGTAAATGAAGTTTGTGTAATGTATAAATAATAGATTGCGTTCTCCCAACGCTGAAGGCAGGTATAATAAGCCTTCCAGCCTTATCGACACAAGCTTCTTTTACTACTTTTTCTATTACATCTTCCGGATTTCCTTTTTCCTGATGACTTCTGTTTCCATACGTAGTTTCGCAAATCAGAAAATCTGCTTTAGGAGCAGGTGACGGGTCTGGTAGTAGGGGGTAATTTTTTCTTCCAAGATCACCAGAGAACAATACTTTTTTCACCTCTCCATTATCTTCTATTTCTATTAGAATATTTCCTGCGCCCAATAGGTGTCCGGTGGGAATGAAGGTGATCCAGATTTTATCATGGATCTCGAAACGTTGATGAAAAGCTAGAGTAATGAAGCGTTGCATTGTTTCGTCTACCTCTTTGTAGGATAATACTTCAATTTCTTCTTCACGATGCGCGTATCGATAAGCACGATTTACAAGTCGTTTAAGTTTTTTGGAAGAAATAGAAGCACTGTCGTTAAGCAAAAGCTGCGCTAGTCCAAAGGTAGGAGTGGTGCAGATTACCTGACCGTTATAACCCGCTCTTATAAGATGGGGTAATCTTCCCGTGTGATCGATATGAGCATGTGTAAGTAATACGACATCAATTTCCGTAACATCAAATGGAAATCCAGCTTCGTTATTAGCCCCTCTTGCCATGTCAGAGCCGCAGTCAATGAGTATTTTATACCCCTTGTCCGATTCTAACATATACATACTTCCCGATACTTGTCTGGC
>JANYCO010000227.1 GCA_025360235.1 Cytophagales bacterium | reverse complement strand
CAGCGTTTGCTAACCATCCGGCGTACTTAAAAAGTGAAAAACTGTTGGATTGTACGTTGAGAAAGAGTTCTGATAAGATTATACCTATTTTTTACGACCATTTTTTAAGGACCAATTGGGATAAGGTTTCAGATATTGGGTTCGAAGAGTTTTATAATAATCTAATTTTAAATTTTACAAAGAATCAAAATTATTTGCCCTACAAGTATAACCGATTGTTTAATTCCATATACAAACAAAGTTGGTATAGTGCTCTTCAAACTATAGGGGGAACGCATGGGATAATGAAACAGCAAACAAAACGATTTACGTTTAGTGCAAATCTGGAGCATTCTATTAATAGTTTGATTGAACATTATTCTGAACACAGGAATAACTTTTTTGAAATATTCCCTGACTTGAAAAAGGCATCATGTGATTTTTTAAATTCAAAAAAGAGCATCGTTCATGTCTAAATTTCAATGATTGATTAATTGTTGAAATTTAAGAATTTGGAAAATTTGAAATTATACACTATAAAATATTAATTATAAGTGTATTATGTTTTCCGTTCATAGAAAACGGGTAATTTAAGCCATAAACAGCATTGTTAAATTGTATTGTTAAATTACACAATAGTCTCATAAAGATCCAATTTTAATAGGGTTTTTGGAAGGAATAAGTACTTACTCAGAGGAACAATCCTATTAGATAGGTAATAGTACTTGATTTCAGAAATAAAAATCTTCGCTTCAGTAGCATTCCATTTTAAAATAATATTAACTTTTTATACTTCATATTATTTTGAAAGGCGTCTATATTCTGTGGTTCTTTAATTGGATATAGTTATCTGTATATCAAATTATTAATAACTATTTTTTTGCCCTAAAAGTCTTGATTTTTCAGGGACGATTGGACTTAGTGCTCCATGTATGGTTTCTTTGTTAAGTCTAAAAAATAAAACATATAATGCTAAATCAGCAGCATTTGATTTTAGACAAAAGAAATCAAACAGGTAATTCAAATTGTGCCCCTAATCCAGCGGGGAGCGAATTCAATCTATTCACTTTATTTTAATCGTTACGCTTGAAACAATAAAAATTGCTTCTATTATGAAAAAAATAATTTCTAGTTGTGTTTTAATTATGCCTACAAATTTTAAAAGGAATTTGATCCTTACCGTTATCGCTTCTATGGCAATGCTCAGTAGTTATGCTGCTACGATAAGCTCCGTTCCCGGTGGTGGTAACTGGAATAGTACGACAACATGGGTAGGTGGTGTTATACCACTTGCAACTGATAATGCAGTTATAGCAGGTAACGTCACAGTTACAGCAGCAGCCGTATGTACAAATCTAACAATTAATGCTGGCCAGACACTGACACTTCAGGGAGGTCAATCCATTACATTAAGTGGTAACTGGGTAAACAACGGAACGTTCAACCCTCCTTGTTGTGGAGGAAGCAGCACCGTTACGATGAAAGGTGCCGGAACAAGTATAGGAGGATCTGCTGCTATAAATTATTTCAATACACTTGTTATTGATCCGGGGGCAGGAAATACAGTTTCTTTTGCGAATTCAAGTGTCGTTATCAGAAATGGTGGTATACTCCAATTACAAACGGGAGTTTTATATGTAGGTCCTGCCAATTCATTTACAATGTCTGAAAACCAAAGTGCTTCTATAACAGTTGTAAATGGGAACTTTGCTAACGCTAACGATGGAACCGGATCACATACAGATGCTGATGCGGGTACTATTAATGCTTTTCAGGCGAGTGGTGCTAATTTAACAGTAAATTCTACAACAGGAAATATTGCACAAATCTATAACATCAATTCTACTAATGATGCAAACTGGAAATTAGCAATTACCACTGCTGGTAGTGTCAGAATAAACGGAACAGTTACTATTGTAGGTACTCAATCAAATGGCTGGCAGGTATCAGGCAATCCTCCGATATGGGGTGCTGCCTCTACTTTGTATTTAAATAAAAATGGTCAGCAGTATAATCAAGGACTGGAATGGAATGCAAATGCGGGTACTATTGGTGTAACTCCAGGATACATTAATAATATAACACTGGTTAACATGGG
>JANYCO010000174.1 GCA_025360235.1 Cytophagales bacterium | reverse complement strand
TAAAACATTACTTCTCAAAACAGGCATCATTGCGATGTCCTGATCATGACCTTCAATGTTTGTAAAGGTATGGTGAATGATGTTGTGTTTGTTTTTCCATAAAAGAGCGTCGCCGCCCAGGAAATTAATACTGTAGGCACAAAGGGTATTCAGCCATTGTTTGTTGGAAAAGCTTCCATGCGAACCGTCGTGCATAAGGTTGAACCCTATAGCAGCGGCAGCAAGGCCTAAATAGGCACATATAATCAAAGCAGCCCATCCAGGAAGGGTTAATGTTACCAGGGCAACATAACCTCCGATATAGGTGCTAATAAAAAAAATAGCTTTTGCATAAAGGCTAAAATTTCCACTGCTTTCCAATCCAGATGTGGCGAAATAATCTTTAACACGCTTTTTTAACTCTGTGAAAACAGCAACCTTCTGATTGGCAAAAGATATCTTTTCTATACGGGGAGCTTTTGCGGGTGATTCTAGAACAAGACTCATAGACACAAATATACGGTTTATAATCCAGTTTAAATACAAATTTTATGGTTATTTTCCTATATTGAAAGGTATAAAAAATAGAGAATCAACTGATTATATAAAAATTGATTATAATCATACAGGTTTTACGGGAGGCTCCATTACAGTGCCGCAGGTCTTGCAAGTGCGTTTTTCTACAGAGGCATAAAATTTCCCCATGACTTCCGGAAGCTGTTTTACGATATCGGTCAATTCGAAATATTCTTCGTAAAGCTTTTGGTTGCAGTTTTCACAAAACCACAAACAACCATCCATTTCTCCTACTTTGCGGTACCGTTCTATTACTATGCCTACAGTGTTGGCTTTACGTTGCGGCAAATGAGGGGTCTTAGGAGGGAGTAAGAAAATTTCTCCTTCTTTTATGGAGATGTCCACCGGTTTGTTGTCTTCGATTATGCGGACGTTGATGTCTCCTTCTAATTGATAGAAGAATTCTTCGCCTTCGTTGTAATGAAAGTCTTTTCTGGAGTTGGGTCCTCCTACTACCATGACGATAAAGTCTTGGTTGCTCTCGTATACTTGCTGGTTTCCTACGGGTGGCTTTAGCAGATGCCGATTTTCTTCTATCCATTTTTTAATATTGAAGGGGCGGAGTACTGACATATACTATATATTTACTAATTTTAACCTTGCGTATCAGAGGAGGAAAGATAAACTTCCAAACCGACAGAAACAAATATACGCTAGATTGTTTCAACTAAACGATGACTCTTATGATTAAAAAAGGAATTTTTCTTCTTGCAATTTTCTTGTTTTCATACATGTATAGTGTGAAGGCCCAGAACGTAGAAATAAAATCTCAAATGATTGGAAAAGATACAGCCAATACGGATTACCTGAAAGGAGAAGCCAGAAGGCTACGTGAAAATTGTGTGACTTTGCAAACCAAAGCACAGGAACAGGTTAACATCTACAAAGGGTATGTAGAAAAAACGAAGGAATGTAAAGGTGCTTTGGAAGAGGCAAAACTCGCACTGGATATGGCACAGAAAGCCTTAAAAAAAGGAGAGGAAGGAATTAAACTGGCAGATCAGGCAGAGAAAGCCAAAAAGATGAAGGATGCAAAAAAGAGTCTTTATCAGATACAGCCGAAAATAATAAGCGGACACGAATATCTGAAAGAGTCTGAAGACAGGAAAAAGGAAATTGAATTTGAAATGAAAGGATGTTAGGGGAATGTTAAGTTTTGAATTTTGAGTTAAGAAATGGAAGAGGAAGATTTTGAGAAAAAGTGGCAAAAGGTAGTATATCATTTTATCCAGTTGACCGGGAAGAAACCGAACATGGATATTATTCTTTTTATGATCGGAATTCAGGAGTTGGGCAAAGGGAAAATGACTTTTACCAAAGAGCAGAAACAAGATCTGATGCATATTGCGGTGTGTAAAATTTTAAGTTTTTCAGGTTACTACGAGCTCGAAGGCCAGGATGCAGATGGCTGGCCACATTGGAAGAATATAAAGCCAGTGCCTAAGCTCTCTCTCGAGGAACAAGAGAAATTTCTGCAGATGCATGTGGTGGAATATTTTGACAAAGAAGTTTTTGTGTAGAGACGCATCATAATGCGTCTCTGTTGAAATGAACCACAATGCCATTGGTTGTGGTGTATATTAATAAATTTTGTATTTGTTGTTAGCCGACACACATTATAATGCGTCTCTACACAATTTGTCTATTCTATCTCAAATTTTTCAAACAACCCCCTATCCTGCATCGTCACAAAAATAGTTTTCATGTCTTTGCCTCCAAAAGTAAGGTTCGTAGGTTTCTGACCTTTTAATTTTATCTCTTTCAATAAAAAACCTTCAGGAGATATTTTGACAATCGAACCCTTGTCATAACGTGCTATATATAGGTTTCCTGATGGGTCGCATTTCATACCATCCATGCCACCATCTTTAAAATTTATAAATAATTCTTTGTTAAGAATATCTCCATTATTGTTTAGGGTAAAACGCCACACATTGCGTTGAACACTTTCATTCACATACAGAAATTTGTTGTCAGGCGAAACCTCAATGCCATTGGTAGTTCCCATGCTGTCCATTAGCAAGGTAGTAGTTCCGTTGGTATTTACTCTCCATAGTTTTCCGGTGTTGTTTGACCAATTGGGATCCGAACAAAAAACAATATCGTTTTTCATAATGGTCAAATCATTGGGTTGGCTCATTAGGGCTTCATGCGCGTAGACAGAAACTTGTTTTGTCTTCATGTCTACTTTCAGAACATTATGCGCAGAGTAGTCTGCGATCAGCATATTGCCTTTGCTGTCAAAACGAATTCCGTTCCCTGTGCTGCCTGCAGGCAATTCCAGAAATAATTTACATTTTCCATCTGGCTGCACAAGGCCTATGGTTCCTTCCTTCTTAAAATTTACGGCATAAATATTTCCATCCGAATAGCAGGCAGGACCTTCTATGCCTCCGGTAAATACACTATCGGTGAAGTCTGAAGCGGTGTATAGTGCGGCAGGTGTATCATTGTCCGACTTCTTTTTTGAACAAGAAAATAAAAGAACGGAAGAAAGTAAAAGCAAAAGAAATTTGTTCATCGTAGTTTGTTTAGCCTACAAATATAAAAATCTATTCCTGCCAAACTACCTTACCCATGCGATTTGCATAAGATAATTTGCCGTCACACTTTAATTCTACCAAGCTTCCTTCGAAAACTCCAATTGAATTGTATACCATCGGGATTACCCATTCAAAAGTAGAGGAGGAAAGTAACCCATGTTTTCCTTTCACTTCAATATGAATGAAGTCTGTTGAAATAGGATATAATGTTTTTAGATCTAATGAGGCTGGGAATACAAACTCAAATTTTTTATTTACGATTCCGTAGAGCCCATCTTGCTTTGCCCATGCAAGGCCACAGGAATAAAAATTGGTAATACTTTCGAATAGGTAAGGTGTAGTAATTGTTCCATTATGGTTCATAAGTCCAAACTTGCCGTCTTTGAAGAACTCCCAGCTCCCTTCGCGGATGCTAAGAAGTTTTATGTTTTCAAGTTCTCGTACGAAATCTCCCTGTTTGTTTATGAATCCCACTTTTTCATTTATCCGTACGTCTGCTACACCCTGATTAAAATTTCCTGCCCAATTATATTGGTATGGGATTACAAGTTGGTTTTGGAGATCGACATAACCATATTTATTATCTTTTTGTACAGCACCAAGACCATCAGAAAAACGTACCCGTTGATTAAAGATAATAGGGTTTGTCAATTCGCCTGCTTCATTAATCTCTCCAAATAAATCTCCCTGACGAACATGGGAAAGCCCGTCCATAAAGCCATCCAGGTCATCAAAAATAAGAGGTGTAATCTCTCTGCCATCTAAAGAAAGAAGTCCTGACTTGCCACCGTAACATTCGTCATCAGAAATTTTTCCTCCAATGTTTACATGATAACAGTTTTTATAAGCCCTACACCAATCGTATTTTGGTTTCTGTACAAATTGTCCTTGTTGGTCAATAAGGCCACACTTGTTATTCAGAATTACAACAGCAATACCATTATGAAAAGGGTTGGCAAAATAAAAATGAAAAGGAATCACTTTTTCTCCCTTTTCATTCAGATAGCCGAAACCAGTTTCTTTATAGACAGCCGCAAGCCCTTCGGAAAATGGGAAGATACTTAGATAATCAAAACCAGTGAGTTGTTTTCGATCAACGGAAATTAAAGCAAATTTCTCTTCTTTCTTTATTCCGAAAAGAAATTTATCCAAAATAGTAATCGCTTTATATTCTAAGGCCAATACAAAATCTCCTTTACTGCTGATCAATCCATAGAGCCCATCTTTTTCCACAAGTCCATAACTATATGGCATTTCATAGGCTTTTGTATAGATGGGTTCGGCTATAATAGTCCCTTCTCCATCTATGAAACCATAGAGATTGTTTTTCTTAATCGTATATAATTTCTTTTCTTCTGACATATTAGTCGAATTCTTTTCGGATTACTTTTCCTCTTATGCCTTCTACTAAGGCATGAAGGTATTTCATTTTTTCTTCGTCGAAATCTTCTCCCTGATGTACTTTTCTCCTTTGTTCGAAAAAGAGACAGGAGCGAAGTTCGCTTAGCTTAGCGGGAAGTACTGATTGCTCGCGAAATATTTTCAGAGCTTGGTTGGCAAACATGGTACAAGCTCCAGTACTTCCCCAATAATCGTAGCCGAAAAAAGAACCGGCGAAAGGGCTTATCTCAAGCCAAGGAGCGTAGGGCCTTGGGAGTGTTTCTTCTTGAAGATTTTCGTTGGGAATGTGGACACTCATTATGCAACTGTTTTAGACCAATTTACACAATTAATTTTGAAGTTAAGGCTATTAAAAACGTTAACAATGGTCTTTGACCTTGTTAATCGTGCGATTGCTCATCATACTAAAATAGAGGACGAATTTCAGTAAATGATCCAGGCATAGAGAGAAGATAGATATATCTATCTTCTCCTGTTCTATATCTTCTCAAAATAAAATAATCTTTATATCCATACGAATTATTTTTGGCATTATATGGATCCATCATGTTTTCAGTATGTCCGTGATCTACCTTATGTATTTTAATTGGGAATAAATAATATTGTATTGTTATACCAGGACAACATGGTTCAAATATTACATATCGACCATTCAAGTATACTAATACCAAAAAGAAAATTACTATTATCGAAAACCATATTTTCTGATGAAATAGAACCATAGCTGCAATGATAAATAAGATTAAAGAGAAAGCTAAAAAAAATTGAACCCCCTGATTCATTCCCAAAACAATTTTTGGAGATGTCCCTCCAAATAAAACTAGTTTAGTAGTACCATTATAAACAAGCATACCTAAAAGGGTAACAATAAATATTATTAACAATAAGGGTAATACTATCCAGTACTTAATAATTCTTTCTTTCTGCATTTTCAATTTCATTTAAGCCTCGTTTTTATATGGCTAATACATTTTCTGCTATCTCAATAAAATTAATATTATGCCGATATTTATCATGTATATCTTTGACGAGTTTATTAATTATTGGTCCTCATATAAGAAGGTTGACAGGTCAATTACTTTATATTCCCACTGCAGAGGGTAAAGAAAATCATTGGAGTCAATTAAAGCCATTGAATTTTAAATTAGAGTTTAGGACCTGAACTTCCATATACACCAGAATAATGTTTACTCACGCCTCTGATATATATATCTTTGTGGATTAAGTCAAATATTCTCAATTTTATCATTTTAAATTTTGAAAAAAGCAAGGGCCTTTTTTTATTAAAAGTATTAACACTTGCTACTGTATAGCTTTTAAACTTAGCCTTATCTTTTTCTTCAACATTCATTATTGACATGTATGATTTTTTATCGTTTAAGTTTATCTTCATTTTTTTAATTTTTTTCTCCAGCTTATGTAAAGATTCCTCTGTCTTACACACTATAGATATTTCATAATATTTTCTATATTTTTCATTCCCCTCTTTCATGTGCTCATATATGCTTGCATTTTTTACTAAAATGGTAGTAGGGGATACATATTTTATTTTTATAACATTATTATACAATGAATCACATTTGCCTTCATTGTTAAAGCTTAATAGGCTAATTGCAAAAAGAAAGTATATTTTCATATTACCAAGAATAACGTTTAATACTATTTTCAAACACCATGAGTTCTTCGCCCTAGCTGGCATTTGTTGTCAATTTTCAGGTCTGGTGCAAGAAAAGGGAGCAAAAATGGAAGTCCAAAGGGATTTCCATAAGAAGCACCATTAATGCGTTTTCTTTCTCAATTTACAAAAATAATTTTAAAGTTAAGCCTATTAAGAGACAAGAAAATGGTTTCCCAAAAACGTTAACAATGGTCTTTAGACCTTGTTAATCGTTGTCGTTGAGTTGAACAACAAACGCTTGTTAAGGTCTTCGACCATTAACAACGTTTCTACCGTTGCAGGAGCTTTTGCTCCTGCAACATGTTTCTACGAAGACTGAGGCTGTTTTCGTAAATTAATTCTAAAGATTATTTCCAACTTGGGGTGACGAAGCCCTCATATAAATTTTTTACTATATTAATTTAAAATTCTTTATATCTAACATAGCTGTTGCATAGAAGCAATGTCTGGTGCGACACCAGCCATGGATTAAAGATCGAAGGAAGGAGGAAATACAAACTCAAGTTTTTTATTTACAATCCCATAAAGCCCATCTTGTTTTGCCCAAGCGAAACCTGAAGTGTAGAAGTTGGTAATACCTTCATAGATTGGAGGAATAATTACACCTCCTTTACAATCCATCAAACCAAACTTTCCTTCTTTGTTGAA
>JANYCO010000159.1 GCA_025360235.1 Cytophagales bacterium | reverse complement strand
TCTCCAGTTTCAGAAAAGTAATAAGTAAAATTGCCGTTTTTCTCAGCTTTGCCTATTTTTTTCCCTGTTTTAGCGTCAATCAAATTACCTTCCGAATCGATGTTTGCTATCTTAGTGCCCTTATCATCCATCAAACCGTCCTTGGTCATAGTTCCCATGTTCTTGCCGTCCTTGTCTGTGATTTTACCTGACGCATCTATCTTAGGTGCTTTGTAGTTTTGCGCTACAGTAAGATTGATGGCAAATACTACTCCCAGTAATGCTAATGTGATTTTTTTAAGTGTTCTCATTTTATTAATTTTTAAAAATTTATTTATTATTCTTTTATCTCCTTGATAAAAGTGTTGTTTGATTAATATTTAATAGTGATTCCGTTTGGTTTTGTACCTACTGTTATTTCTTTGCTTTCTGAATGACTCATAACGTCTGCAACAGATACAGAGGCGGCAAGTTGATTGGTTATATAAGCTGTCATTCCATCAGAACTGAAAGCAATGGCGTGCGCCCCTGACCCAGTTACAAATTCGCCGGTATGTGTATAGGTCATACCGGATTTTGTCCACCAATGTACTTTCCCATTATCAGGGTCTGTCACCCAAAGTTCGCTCATAGAATTGTTGTATGCTGCCATACCAGGCATGAAACCAAGAGCAATAGTTGTCGTGACTGACATGTCTGAAACCTTGATTACAGTTATGGACTGTCCACTTTCATTATCTACATACATATTACCATCTGCACCAGTCCAAGCACCCACAGGATCAACACCTACCTTCACTTGCCCCATGACCATTTTGTTTGCGACATTAATCACAGTAACCGTATCAGAGCCGCCATTCGCTACAAATGCCATAGAGCCATCAGAAGAAAAGGTAACCTCCGCCGGATGCATTTTTACATTGATGTTATTTTTTAGAGCAAAAGTAGCGGCATCGTAAACCAGAACAGTTCCCATTTCCTGCATTTGGGCAGTCCAAATTTCTGAACCATCCGGGGAAAAAATAGCGTTGTGGTTCATGATAGGTAAGCTCACTACTTTTATAACCTTTCCTGTTACGGTATTTACAATAGCAATTTTGCCCGGCATACCCATCATGCCTCCGGAGTGTCCACCACTTAAATCCATACCAGGAACGCCTATTGCTAATTGAGTTTTAGCAGGATTAATATAAACGTGATGCGGCCATGTAATACCTGTTGCCATATTTGACATGCCATCCATTGACATCTTGGTTAAATCAATTGTCGCTGTTACTGTATTATCAGATAGTTTGATAACAGAAAGGGAATTGCCTCCTCCATTTACTACATAAGCAGCAGGGTAGTCAATATTTAACGTAGAAGAAGTCATGTTCATGTCTTCTTTCTTTTTTTTGCAGGATAGTGCAAATAATGAAATGCAAAACACGGCTAAAGTGATTTTTTTCATATTAGTGTATTAAAGTATAAATTATTTGAAATAGAGATAAGTATGATAATGCACTATATATAGTGTTTACATACTAGCGAAAAAGGAAAAAATATTAAATTAAAAGAGAATGTATTTGAATATAAATAGGCGTTTTGGGTGGCCCTGTTTCAAATACATAGAATTGTACATTATGCTTGTTAAGAACAGCATAAGATGGTGTTTGAAGGAAAAAAGATGAATGTAATAGTGTAAAAAAATTGGAGAAATCAGATAGATCCAGATTCGTTTGTGACCTTATTTGATTACCATCTATTGAAAGTTCTGTCTGGGTATCCTTACAGCAACTATTAGCCATTTTCTTCGTACCACAAACACCGCAACTTTTCTTTTTTGGTGTTAAAATTGATATTGAAGCAAGCTTGCCACCGCAGAAATGCGTATTTACTACCAGTCCAACATTAAAGGTGGTGTAAAGTGTTAATAGCAATATGCTGACAAGTCTTATCATTTAGTTTGTAAATTAACAAATATTATAAATATTAATTGTTATACTTTAATAATTAAATGTTACAAAATTTTGGTTAAAATTAAATAGTTAATAAAAATACTGAAAATTTCAAGTGAAAAGGATAACCCACTCGAAAACAATGTTTGCTGCAAGTTATTTCAGGACAATACATCCATCCCTTACTAATTCTGATTTTAACTCCATTTTAACTTGTGGTTAAATACAATACCTATGATATTCATCTATTTGAATAATGTTGTCCGGTAATTCCCGGATGTCCGGACATTTGCGGACAATAACCCGTGTACAGTTTGTCAGAGCCGATTTAGGTTGATAAAAGTTCTAAATTACAAACAAAAAAACCTACCGGAAATTCCGATAGGTCTAAAAAATATGCTACTAAATTTGCAGGTGAACTACCTCAATAAATTTTAAATTTCTTTCCAACCAGCCCGAAACGATTCTTTTCAGTATACGCCACTCCCTGTTTACATCTTATCACTACGTCTACCTCGTGTGCCCAGCTACCATCGCCCCTATACATACTGCCGTCCTTATGGGCATGAGTGACGAATACGTGCGAGAGAAGGTTCTTGAAATAATTCATCTTGTACAATCCCGCCGCCTGGTCAATGTAGAAAGGAGTAATGTCCATCTTAGTAACTGAATCATAAAACAAGGTGGAATATTTAACTTTGCTCTTATCCTTTTCTTCCAGAATCAACCCTTTCCATTCCTGTTCGGACACCGGTAAACGGTTTACAAAATCTACTTTTCGCATTCGTTCGGGAGTAAGTGTTCTTTGCTTTTTATCCTGAAAGGTATCGCTGTTAAGATTTTCTTCTGCCATGATGTAAAGAGAACCATATTCTTTTGCAATCTCATCCGAGAGTTTCATAGAAAAAGTAGACTTACCTTCTCCGGGAAGTCCCCAGACTAGTATTTTAAACGGATAACTAATCTTACCCAGAAACTCTTTCATTTCAGGTGAGAAATTACAGGGAGTAGAATTACTCTCAGCATTATTTCCACGTTGAACAATTAACGGGGTATTCACCGCCGGGTTATTCTTTCCTTTTATTCCCTCTTTGAGTTGCGTTTCAAGAATACTGGCTCCTACATCCATTACTTTTTTATAGAAATAATGCTCCAGGCTGTTGTTCTTTTTAGGAGTATTATTTTTGTCTACTTCCTGAGTATCCTTTTCATCCGTTGTTTTTTTTATAGTATTTAGCTCTTCAGCTGAAATACCTTCTATTGGAATAATACCTCCTCTTCGCTTATATCGTTTCCGGCAGGCATCCCTGCAAAACACTTTGCTGATCTGCCCCTCTATCTCTCTGCCACAGCAAAGACAATTCTTTCTATAGCTCATCGTTTATTGTTGTTTTAAATAGTTGTAATACTTATACCTCATTAAACTGAATATAAGTGGGCTGACAGGAGTCTCTGACAGTATCCATTGCAGTATCGGTTCATCTACCGGCCCCAGTTCCTTATAAGTATACGACAAGGATTTTTCCAGGTACTCTTCCATGTGGTCAATGAATAAACTATCTCTGTTACTACGAAAGTAAATTTTCAAAAGGGATTCCTCTCCAAAATATTCCTTTTTATATTGCTCCAATTGCAAGCCATAGATTAATATTTTACCTGTAACGTCTATTAACAGAGCATCCGTCACCAGTGGTGGTGGTGTAGTGGAAGAAGTAACAGTATTATCAGTTCTATTCTTCCTTAATTTTCTTCTTCTCATAACATTGTGAATTGTTTAGGATACTATCTGTTCTTATTTCAGCACTATTATTCCTTCCCTCTTATCTGCCGTATAAAAGAGCGCTGCAGATTTTCTTCTATCACCGGAAGGAGTGGCTGTCTCTTTCTACTCTCTAGCCATGCATCCAGTTCTGTTTTATGAAACAGCAACGCTTTTCCTCTTTTAATGTGAGGGATTTCACAGGCGGCTGTTTTCTTGTACAGTGTACCAACTGCCATATCCAGGTAGGCGGCTGTTTCCTCTGCGTTCATGGGTTTAGTGGAAAGGGGCTGGTTAATTCCCGTTTCCTTTAATACTTCTCTTATCCATTGTTTTATCTTTGTTTCCAGTTCTTCCAGGCTCACACTGCTTATCTCTACTTTTTCCATCTTCGCTTTTTTTTGTTACTGGTTTCTTTTTTTGTTTTTAAAATTTACTTTTTTAGTTCTTTGAATATTTCCGGTATCCGGTTGACGGCTTCTACTTTTTTAGTGTTGATGATTTTGGCATAGCCTTCTGTAATGGACACATGGGAGTGTCCAAGTAATTTGCTGACCGTATAGATGTCTTCTCCATAACTAATGAGCAAAGTAGCACAGGTATGTCGGCCTACATGCCAGGTAACTTTTCTTGCAATGCCCGCGGACTTCACCCATTCATCGAGAATATGTAAACGCTGGCAATGGGTTATCTTCCTGCTAAGTTCCCAGAAAACGAATTGCCCTCTGGGGTCAGGAGCAAGTCCTGTTAAAATACTTTGTGCTTGTTTGGACAAAGGCAGGTAATGAAATTGCTGTTTGCTTTTCTTCTGGCGGTATTGCAATACTCCATCGGTAATATCAGAATAACGGATGCTCAATACATCGCTGATACGAAGTCCGGTCAGGCAGGAGAATAAAAAGCCTTCTTTGACCTGGTGGTTACGGCAGGGCATAGTGGTTGCTGCTAATTTGGTTAGTTCTTCCAGGCTCAGGAAGGTACGTTTGCTTTCTTCTTTTTTGGGTCTGTCCTGACGGGTGATGAGTTTACAGGGGTTTTGAGTAATGATTTTATCCCGGATGGCTTCGTTGAAGACCGAGGATAGGCTGGCGAAATAGGTGCATTGGGTATTGCTACCCAGGTGGGCTTCATTAGTAAGGTAGTGTAAGAATTTTTTGATTGTTTTTTCATCCACCTGTCCGAAAGGGAGTACTGCCCCCATACATTTTTTTAATTGCTGAAGCAGGTTGAGATAATTACTGCTCTTTTTTTCACGGTAAATTTCTGCGATGTAATCCATCAGGTTAATTCTTTTAATCCTGGAATCAGCAAAGCCGTATTCTTCGTTTTTGAGTTGAAGTTCTCTTTGAAGGCGGAGTTTTTCCAGCAGATCAAGTTTTAGTTTGTCTTGCTCGGTTGGTTTTGGATACCGTAGGTTTCCTCTTGAATCTTTGAGGGGATGACCTTCTGTATCTTTGAGAGGATGCAGGTAGTCTTCTTGTAGATATACTTCTGGGTATTCATACCGGCGTTGTCCTTTCCGGTACAAATCGAAATAGGCGGTAAAGCCTTTATG
>JANYCO010000151.1 GCA_025360235.1 Cytophagales bacterium | reverse complement strand
AAAAAATAAAAAAAATAGAGCACTACAGTTGGACGCTTTTCTTTTCAGGGGCTGGTGCAGGGGTGGCCCTTGTAATGATTATAGAAAGAATTTAATACCCAACATAACTGAAATTAAAAATGAAATTAAAATTCCTTATCCTTCTGATCGCTTTATCATCTTATAAAGCATTTGCCCTTCATCCGATTAATTTATCTGTTGGAGACATTGTATATAAAGATGGAAAACTGTATTTGAAAATTAAATTTTTCACAGATGACTTACAAGCCACTGTATCGCAATACTGTAAATATTCTGTGGATATTATGAATAAAGGGATCGATGCAAATTCGGAAAAGTGTATTGATCGATATATCCTCAGTAAATTTGAAGTTTATGTAAATGGAAGTCTATTGAAATGGACATACAAAAGAGCTTACCTGCGGGAAGCAGTGACCTATGTTGAATACGAAATAAAATTTAATACTATCAAATCCGTAAAGACATTGAAAATAAAAAACACCCTTTTGTTCGATGTTATTGCTGAACAAAAAAATATTGTTAATGTTAATTTATTTGGACCAAATGCGATAAAGGTAGTGAAGTTTGATAATGAAGCGGAAGAGCATTCAAAAGAAATAATTTACTCAAATTAGCTTTCCTTCAAAAAGGCATTTATGAGAAATGGCTTTCTGCTTTTTATTTCCCTACTATCCATTGCATCAAAAATCCATGGACATAGTACTATAAAAGGGAAAATTTTAGAAACTCTTACTAAACAACCGCTCTCTAATGTTTATATAAATTTACGCAATTCGGAAAATAGAATTACCTATTCTGATCAAGAAGGCTATTTTGAATTTAAATCTATTCCTCCAGGGGTTTACTATCTTCAGACTGTTTTAATTGGGTATAAAACAAGGGTAGATACCTTGAATATAATGAACAACGGTACGATCACGCTCTATATGCAGGAAGATATTGTAGAAATGCCCTCCATAGTTATTACGGGGCGAAAAGAACTTTCACAGACCACTA
Source organism: Cytophagales bacterium (assembly GCA_025360235.1). Classification (GTDB taxonomy): domain Bacteria; phylum Bacteroidota; class Bacteroidia; order Cytophagales; family Cytophagaceae; genus JANYCO01. The sequence goes on along the minus strand of JANYCO010000151.1, from coordinate 1,042 downwards.
TAAATTCATTGGATTTCAAACTTCGCACACATAATACTACTCAGGATCTTTTACGTCTTGTTCCAGGATTGTTCATAGCCCAACATGCGGGAGGTGGTAAAGCAGAACAAATTTTTTTAAGAGGATTTGACGTAGATCATGGAACAGATGTTGCCATTTCGGTAGATGGAATGCCTGTCAATATGGTTTCCCACGCCCATGGGCAGGGGTATGCAGACCTTCACTTTGTAATTCCAGAGACCGTAGAGAATATGAATTTTTCTAAAGGACCATACGATACAAAGACAGGTGATTTCAATACAGCAGGTACTGTAAAATTTCAAACAAAAAATTCCATCAGAAATAATATAATTAAATATGAGACAGGGCGATTTGGTACTCAAAGAGGATTTGCGATGATCAATCTTATCCCACATCGCGATAGTGCTGCCAACAGGCATAGTGCTTATATCGCTTCAGAATATTTCTATACAAAGGGATATTTTCAAAATCCTCAACATTTTAATCGGTTCAATATTTTTGGAAAGTATCATGGACAACTTTCTGCTCATACGGATTTGTCTCTTTCTTTATCTACTTTTTGTAGCAGATGGGACGCTTCCGGTCAAATACCAAAGAGAGCTGTAGACCAAGGGTTGATTTCATGGTTTGGCTCTATTGATCCAACAGAGGGAGGAAATACTTCAAGAACAAATGCAAATGTACTCCTCACCAATCACCTTAATAACGCAGGTGTTGTAAAAAATCAGCTCTATTTTACAGATTATTCCTTCAACCTTTTTTCCAATTTTACTTACTTTAAGGAAGACTCCATTAATGGCGACCAAATCAACCAGTATGAGCAAAGAAAAATGTTCGGATACAATGGATCATACAGCAACGACTTTAAAATAGGTGGCTTGTTAATAAAAGGGAGTGCAGGTATTGGTTTTCGAGGCGACAGAATCAATAATATTGGACTTACTCATACTGTCAAAAGGCAGACTCTTGAGAATGTGAAAAAAGGAAATGTAGAGGAAAATAATTTCAATGGGTATGGAGA
>JANYCO010000144.1 GCA_025360235.1 Cytophagales bacterium | reverse complement strand
CTTTGTGGTATTACACCAATCGTATTTAAGAAAATCAATTCCCCAGGATGCATAAAGAAGTGCGTCCTGATATTCATGCCCTCTGCTGCCCGGGTAACCGCCACAGGTTTTATCACCTGCGCAGTTATAGATTCCAAGTTTCAATCCCTTAGCGTGAACGTAATCGGCAAGAGCTTTTATTCCATTTGGAAATTTTTTAGGATCGGCAACGAGATCTCCTTTGCTGTCTCTTTCTTTTGCCATCCAGCCATCGTCCATTACGATATAAGTATAGCCTGCCTCTTTAAGACCTTTGGTAACAAAGGCATCCGCAATTTCTTTTACAAGTTCTTCGCTAATGTTAGTCCCGAAAGTATTCCAGCTATTCCATCCCATAGGAGGAGTTTTAGCCAGTCCTTCGAACTTTTGTGCTTTTGAGTATTGAGCACAAAAAGTGATTAACGAGCAACAGAGTATTATTAATAATTCTTTTTTCTTCATACTACAATTAATAAGTATTGGCCAAAGTCAAAATTTTAATTTTATTTTTTAGCTCATCTACTGAACTATTTTCTTTAATGGTAAATGTTACCACCTTTTCGCTTTTTGCATCAAGATCGAAAAAATTATCGCTTAGATTAGCATCCAATCCATCAAAGTAAACATATACATTTTTAGCAAACAGGTCTGTTTTCACTTTCACAGAATAGGTATCGCCAGACTTGCTAATTTCGGCTTCTACCTTAGGTTCTGGCAAGGACAATGATTTGTGCGAAACAAAAAAGAAATTAGTTTCGGTTACTAATTTTTCATTCTCCAACAATTCAATATGAAGATATGCTCCATCAGGATTTTTACCAGATAATAATTCCAGAATTTTCTTTTCAAAAAAAATCTTACTGGAGTTTGCTGGAATAGTTACTTTCAGAGAGTCCTTAAAGAAAGCATTTCCATAAAAATCATATCCATTGATACGCAGCACACCAGAAGTATTTTCCAGCTTGTCCGACACTACATAAATTTTTACTGCTTTCCCCAATTGCACGGTACTTACCAATAATTCTTTATACGAGGCTCTTGCCTGGTAATGTGCCGCTTTCCAATTGCCGAAATAATCTATGGTAGACCATGATATTGTAGGCCAACAATCATTGATCTGCCAATACATAGAACCCATGGTGTAGGGTTTATTTCTCCTGTGCGCTTCGGAGGCTGTCTTTATAGCTTGTGCATGTAACAGCTGACTTACATAAACATAAGACTCGAAATTTTTCGGTGTTTTAAATTCCTTTTTCATGTACCGGTCAATCATGTGATTTCCGTTATGATTTTTTCCAAGTTGTTCCATAGGGCATCGTTGTCTTTTGAGCAAGACTTCAGAATCCATGGAGAAATTCTCAGGTCTTGTAATTTTTCTAAGTGTATTGATAGATGGGTAGGACTGAAATCCGTATTCACTTATAAAACGTCCTGGTTGTTTTTCATAAGCAGAAAAAGGCTCCTCGCCAAACCACACCGGCCAGAAATGTTGGTCACCGGAGTAAGGATTTTGCAGTTTACCATGTTCTGATTGAGGAGAACAGGACCAGTATAATTTTTCCGGATCATATTTTTTTACTGCTTCAGGAAGCACTTCATAAAATAGTTTACTGTAATATTTCCAAAGCGTATCTTTTTGTTGGTCGTTGTATCCGAAACGCTCCTGAAAATGCCACTCGTTCCAGCCATTCAAAATTTCGTTGTTCCCTGCCCAAAGCATGATGTTTGGATAATTTCTAAGACGCTTTACCTGCTCTTCGGCTTCCAGTCTAACGTTCTCTGCCATTTCATTGTCTCCAGGATACATACTACAGGCAAACATAAAATCCTGGTAAAGCAGAATTCCTTTTTCAGCACATAAATCATAAAAATAATCCGTTTCATAAATCGCTCCACCCCATACACGAAGTATGTTCATGTTGGCAGAAAGCGCTTCGTCAATCACTCTGTTGTACTTAGCAGAATCTACTCTCGGAATTAAATTATCTCCCGGAATATAATCGGCACCTTTCATGAATACAGGAACTCCGTTTAATTCCACATAAAAAGATTTCCCAAGTGAATCCGGTTTTTGAATTACTTTCAGCGTTCTGATTCCCAATTTGGTTTCTTTAGAATCAATTTCTTTTCCATCGAAAATAACAGCTGTTTTTACTTTATAAATTTTAGAATTGCCTAAACCTGCTGTCCACCATAGCTCTGGCTTATTGATAGAGATATTTAACTTAAATTGATTGATTCCCTTTTTCAGTGTTACTTTCTCCAGCTTATTTTTTTCTCCATCAACAGAAATTTCAACACTGGCTTCTCCCTCTTTTGTAGCATTGATCTCAATGGTAGAAGAATAATTGGCTATATCTTTAGAAAGATTTTTTTGTTGCAAAAAGACGTCGTTAATTCTTGCATTTGACCAGGCTTTCAGGTAAACAGGTTGCCAGATCCCAGACGTAACTAATCGAGGTCCCCAATCCCAGCCAAAATGATAAGCGGCTTTTCTTGTAAAGACAGAATTTTGTTTTCCTTTTGGCGCTTGTTCATTTTGAACCGGAATAAGAAACCCTAGTTTGTTTAGTTTCTCCATCCCAATTCTTACCGGAGAGTTAAAAACAATTCTTAACTCGTTTTCTCCTTCTTTTAAAAGATTGCCACAATCTGCCTCCCATGATCTGAACATGTTATTGGCTGTTAAAATAAGAGAGTCGTTCAAATAAACATCGCCATAAGTATCTAAGCCTTTAAAATGCAGCACTCGATTTTCATGCGTTAATATATCTTTTGTGACGTTAAATTTCGTCCTGTATTCCCAGTCTTCCTTTTCGATCCATTGAACATCAAATTCATTCAATTCAGTAAATGGATCTTTAATAATTCCGTTGGCAAGTAGATCCTGATGAACCGTTCCCGGAACTGTCGCTTTCATCCAATCCTTTTTACCAACTTGCCTTAATTCCCAATTTTTTATTTCCGTAGAAGTTAGCGGTGACGAGCTATTGTTTTTGCAAGAAGCAAAAGCGACAATCAAAATAAGGAAATACAAACTTGATTTAATCATATTCTAAAAATCGCGTAATGCGACTTAACTATTGAGCTATTTAATTGATCCTACATTCAAAGGTATGTAAAGAATAGAATATAAAAAAATCATTAATATCTCTATTTCAGATAGTTACGATAATTTTTAGGCGCATAAAGAAAATCATTTCACGGTTTGGCTGGATCTTGTAGGTTATGTGAATATAGATTTAGGCACATGAATCGCTATCCTATAAACTTTTAATAATTTAAATGAAAATTTTATATCTATTTGTACTTAAACACTTAAGCCATCTTCCTTACTCCAGTATTAAATCCGTCCACTTGTTGATTGGCTTATTAGACGATTTTCTTGTTTCCGTCAATTCTTTAATTTTTTGCAGAAAACTCCAACAGGTTTTCTGTCTTAGTTTCAATATTTTTGAAATATGTGTGGAAGTTAACTTCTCATTACTTGAAGTATACAAGAACAAAATATAAAAGGCTTTAGCTAACGGAAATTTCACTCTGCTGAATATTGTATTTAGAACGGCAGATTCTTCATAATTACACTTGGTACATCTCCTTGCGTAAAGCGATTTGCCTTCAGAATACTTTGTATTTTTACACTTTATGCAATGAAACCCTGTTCTCCATTTCATTTCAGCTAAGAACTTATGGCATGCCTCATCTGTTGGATAAATGTTACAAAATTCTTCAAATTTTACACCTCTGAGCATTACCCTGGCCCTAGCCAATTGCTTCACGTCGTACTGTAATTTTTCATTATCTTCTTTCAGAAGATAATTCATTTCTTTGATCTTGTCATAGGCATTCTCCAGTTCATTTTTAGCACCGGCGAGCTCATTAGTTCTTTCTTTTACCTTTTCTTCTAGCTCTTTATTAATATCATCTTTTAATTTTTGATTTTCGATTAACTGTTCAATGATTCGTTTATCAGAATTTTCCTTTTCCTGTTTTAGAAATCT
>JANYCO010000120.1 GCA_025360235.1 Cytophagales bacterium | reverse complement strand
CACAACAATCTACAGGGCATACAGCGGCACACTGAGGTTCTTCATGAAAGCCCATACATTCTGTGCATTTTGTAGAAACTATATAGTAAAATTCATTTGAAACAGGTTCCTGAGCTGTTTTAGCATCTGCCATTGAGCCGTCTTCCAATTCTATTTCCTTAAGAGTAGTGCCACCTGCATAATTCCATTTCGCTCCTCCTTCATAGATAGCAGTATTCGGGCACTCCGGCTCACATGCTCCACAGTTAATACACTCTTCGGTGATTATAATAGCCATTTTATATCTTTTTTAATTTTAACTTATTGCTGGGTGCAAAAATAGGTACAAATTGCTTCTATACAAATCCTACACCACTATTTTTTGATTCTAAACCTATTCTGTTTGAAAATAGTTTCCTTCCGTAATAACATATTTAATGTGGTAAGCCCATTTTAGGCAAACCTTTTCCTCCAGTTTTATTCATCATCTTCATCATCTTTCTCATGTCTTCAAATTGTTTCATGAGATTATTTACTTGTTGAATAGAAGTTCCGCTACCACTAGAGATACGTTTTCTTCTGTTTCCATTAATGATATCAGGATTTTGTCTTTCTTTTGGCGTCATGGATTTGATGATGGCTTCGATCGGAGCAAAAGCATTTTCGTCAATGTCCACGTCTTTCATCATCTTATTCATACCGGGAAGCATGCCTACAATATCTTTGATACTTCCCATCTTTTTTATTTGTTGAAGCTGTTGTAAGAAATCTTCAAAATTAAATTGGTTCTTACGAATCTTTTGATTAAGTCTTTTAGATTCTTCTTCATCAAAAATTTCCTGTGCTTTCTCTACCAACGACACCACATCTCCCATGCCTAGGATTCGCTGAGCCATACGTTCCGGATGGAAGAGATCCAGGTTTTCCATTTTCTCCCCGGTACTCAGGAATTTGATCGGTTTTTCTACCACCGCTCTGATCGAAATAGCTGCACCACCACGGGTATCACCATCCAGTTTGGTAAGGACAACTCCGTCAAAATTCAAACGGTCATTGAATGTTTTAGCTGTGTTTACTGCATCCTGACCTGTCATGGAATCCACTACAAATAAGGTCTCAGAAGGTTTGATAGCAGCTTTTACTTCGGCTATCTCATTCATCATTTGTTCGTCTACCGCCAAACGACCAGCAGTATCGACAATGACGATTTTGAAATTATTTTTCTTCGCATACTCTAAACCATTCTTAGCGATCTGAACTGCATTTTTATTTTCTGGTTCTGAGTATACCTCCACTCCTACCTGCTCTCCTAATACTTTCAACTGGTCTATCGCTGCCGGACGGTACACATCACAAGCCACCAACAATACCTGGCGACCTTGTTTTTTTAAGTAGCTAGAAAGTTTTCCAGAAAAAGTAGTTTTACCAGAACCCTGAAGTCCTGCGATCAAAATTACTGCAGGATCTCCCTTCAAATTGATGTCCATTTTCTGGCCACCCATCAATTCGGTAAGTTCTTCGTGCGTTATCTTAACTAATAATTGTCCCGGAGAAACCGCAAGGAGCACTTCTCTCCCCATCGCTTTTTCTTTGATATTATCGGTTAATGTTTTCGCTACTTTATAGTTCACGTCAGCATCGATCAAGGCTTTACGAATTTCCTTAACCGTAGCAGCAACGTTAATTTCTGTAATTCTTCCCTGGCCTTTTAAATTTTTAAAGGCTTTATCCAGTTTTAAACTTAAATTCTCAAACATATCTAATTCTAATTTCGGAGGGCAAAGTTATGAAATTTTGAGGAGGATAAAAAACTACTGAATTCTGAATTATATACCTGAAAATTAATAATTTACAGTCAATTCTTCCATTTTAAGTTTTGAGTTATGAATTATGAGTTTTTAATTCATAATTCATAATTCAAAACTTAACCTTACTATTCTGAGCCGACACCTAAATAAGTCCTTATTTTTTCACTTTCAAATTTTTCAGCTGCTTCTCTTTCCTTGAATAATTTAGAAAAAATTACTCCTGCCATAAATGCACTAGGCAAAGAAACCAATGCCGGATTTTTTAATGGAAAAATGGCTGCTTTAAAATGAAAAAGATCTACCCAAACAGTAGGACTCAAAATTATTAACACCAAAGAAAGTGCAGCCCCTGTAACAATACTGGCAACAGCACCTTTGGTGGTGAAATTTTTCCAGAGAATAGATAAAACCAATGCAGGAAAATTAGCACTCGCCGCAATAGAAAACGCCAGACCAACCATAAATGCTACGTTTTGCCCTTTGAAAAGCAATCCTAAAAGAATAGACAAAAGCCCCAGTCCGACAGTAGCTAATCTTGCTACCTTAACTTCGCCCACTTCATTAGAAACTCCTTTTTTCACCACATTAACATAAAGATCATGTGAGATTGTTGATGCACCGGAAAGCGTAAGTCCTGCTACTACAGCAAGAATCGTAGCGAAAGCTACGGCTGCTATAAAACCCATAAAAGCTGAACCTCCTGTGACATTGGCTAACATAAGCGCCGCCATATTTCCACTTTTATCCGTTCCTCCAAAAGAGATTGCATCTCTACCTACCAATACCATGGCTCCAAAACCGATGATGAAAGTAAGAATATAAAAATAACCAATAAATCCTGTTGCTACAAAAACAGACTTGCGTGCTTGCTTGGCATCCGGTACTGTATAAAAGCGCATCAGAATGTGAGGAAGTCCTGCGGTGCCTAGCATTAAAGCCAGTCCCAGAGAGAGTGCATCAAATGGATTAGTAATATAACTTCCGGGAGAAAGTACACTGTCTGTATATTTTTCTGCCGCTGCAGAGAAAAGAGCAACTGGATTAAAATTAAACTGAGAAAGCGTGAGTACTACTATAATTGTAGCGCCACCAAGCAAAAGTATTGCCTTAATGATCTGCACCCAGGTAGTAGCAAGCATTCCACCAAACAAAACATAAGCCGACATCACACAACCTACTATTAATACAGAAATCT
>JANYCO010000116.1 GCA_025360235.1 Cytophagales bacterium | reverse complement strand
ATAAAAGGAAACGACAATGCCAATAATACGCTTCTGTTTAACGCCAGTGCTGCTGCAAATTCTACTTTAATCGGACTCTGTATTAACAGTTCCAAATTCAATAATGTATTGATCGTTTCTGTAAACAATGTTACTATCCAGGATTGTTTTATTGGAACGAATCTTAATGGCACAGCTACTTCACTCGCTTCACAGGGTACCGGTATTCTGGCAACAGGAAGTAATGTACTTTCTGTTTTAAATTGTGTAGTATCGGGAAATGCCCAATGTGGAATTAATCTTTCAAACACCAGCAATGATGCTATTATCAAAGGTTGTAGAATAGGTACCAACGGAGCAGCTACAGCAGCAGTGGCCAATTTGCTTGAAGGAATTAGCATTAGTCAAAGTCTGCGTACAGTAATTGGTGGAGTACTTGTTTCCGAACGAAATATTATTTCAGGAAACGGACAAAATGGTTTATACATTTCAAGCTTATCCAACCAAACTATCATCACCAATAATTATTTTGGAACAAATGGGACAGGCACCTCTGCCCTACCCAATGTTTCTAACGGAATTAATATTAACGGCTGTAATCAAACCTCCGTTCAAAGTAATTTAATTTCAGGAAATAATTTGAACGGAATTGAAATTCAGGGAGCAAGTCTTACAAATACAATCAACAATAATTCTATAGGAACCAATGCTGTTGTGACAGGAGCAATTTCCAACAACTCCAATGGAATGTATATTCATAGCGGTTCGAATGGAAACACGATTACCAATAATATAATTTCTGGAAATAATGGATATGGAATTTTTGCTTACCAAACTTCTACATTTACACTTACAGGAAATAAAATAGGCACAACCACAGGCAATACGGCCCTAGGTAATGGAGTTTGCGGAGCATTTTTTCAAAATGCATGCAGTAATATTCAGGTTGGAGGAAACACTTTCGCTTTAGGAAATGTAATTTCTGCTAACGTTCAAAATGGAATTCAATTTGACGATCATTGCACTAATGTTGTTATTCAGGGGAATTATATTGGCACGGATAATAATGGTGTTGGGGTTGGAACTACTTTTGGAAATGGAGAAGTAGGTGTATTTCTTAGTACCACTACTACCGGCACTCTGATTGGTGGAACTGCTTTAGGGCAAGGGAATGTGATTTCCGGAAACGGAAGACTTTTTGATAATAGCACGATATTTAATGGATCAGGAATTTATGTAGCGGGAAATTGTACTGGTACAATTATTAAAGGAAATATAGTAGGATTGCAGTCAGATGGAACTACTCCGATGAGAAATTCAAAAAACGGAGTTGAACTATTAAGTGGTAGCGATGGGTTCATAGTGGGAGGAAGTACAACGAATGAACGAAATCTAATCTCCTCTAATGGAGGAAAGCTTTCTGGTATTGGGCAAGGACTTGTTATTTTTCAATCGAACGCGGGAAAAATAATCGGTAACTATTTTGGTACAGATATCACAGGCACTCTTGCCAGAGGCAACGAACAATCAGGGATGGTGGTAATTTTCTCTAATGATATTGAAATAGGAAGAGCTTTTGCAGGAGAAGGAAATTTACTTTCAAATAATAAAGAATTGGGAATTCATATAGTAGGTGGAGCTAGGCATATTATATACAACAATAAGATAGGAATTTCTTCCGCCTCTGTTGCAATGGGAAACGGCAGTGGTGGAATTTTCATTCTTGGAGTATCGTCTAGCGGTACTGACATGGTGGTGGGAGGAACTTCAGCTTTGATGCCTAACACCATAGCCTATTCTACAGGAGCAGGGCCTGCTCAGTTTGGGAATGGTTATGGTGTGGGTGTCGCCAATAATGATTTCGGAAATAAAAATAGTATTATTGGTAACAGCATTTATTGTAATGCAGGTGAGGGCATAGACATCAATCTTGTTGGTGCTTTTGGAGGTGTTGGTTCAAGTGGGATTGGGAACAGTGGTAAAACAGCGCCTGTGATTATAGGCTCAACTGCTATGACGATTAATGGGACGGGAGTAAATGGCAATACGATTCATATTTACAGAAACTCAATTTCAGGAGCAGGTTGTGGTTGCGAAGGAGAAATTTACCTTGGTTCCACTGTAGTTGCCGGAGGTATCTGGAGTTTCACTCACTCACTTGGGCTTACAGCAGCACAAGCGATTTTAGTTTCTGCTACAGCTACTGATGTTTTAAAAAATACGTCTCAGTTTGTTTGTAACATACCTCTTCCGGTAGAACTTGTATCGTTTGACGCACAATGTGTCGGAGGAAAGGCTTTGTTATCATGGGTTACTGCTTCAGAGACCAATAACGATCATTTTAGTATTCAGAAAAGTAATGATGGTATTAATTTTCAGACCATAGGAGAAATAAAAGGAAACGGAACTTATGCCGGAATGTCTGAGTACTATTTTATAGATTCTGTATTGTCTGTAGGAGTTAGTTATTACAGGTTGGTACAACAGGATCTTGATGGGACAAAAAAAATATCAGAAATGAAAACAGTTGAATTAGGAAGTTCTTCTGAGGTATTTATTTATCCCAATCCTTTCTCTGATGAGCTAAGACTCTCCTATGATGGAAATGAACTACCTAAATGTTCTCTATATGATTTATTGGGTCAGGAAATTATCAGAGATCTGAATTTATCTTCTGCCAATGATTATTATACGATAGATCTAAGCGTGCTCTCCAATGGAGTATATCTTTTGAGTATTACAATAGCGGATCTGAATACAATACATAAAATAGTAAAAAAATAGCATAAACAATTTCTTCTTGCGTTCTCTGCGTTTACCTTTGCGGATCTTGGGTTAAAATAACTTGAATATAATTTAACCCAAAATTCTGATTTACTTAATAAATTATATTTACTATATTAGGTACTTAAACATTTACTTTCGTATAACTCCGGATAAATGAAGCGAAGAATATATTTTGTTTTATGTTTCTGTTTTCAAGTTGCTATCGGGCAGGCGAAATTTTTGCCAAAAGCCGAAATTTTTTATATCAATGGTACGAAAGAAGAAAATTATTTATTGAATTCAACCAATTTTGAGGTTTTAGAAGATTCGGAAAAAACATTAACGATTCAAACTATTTTAGAAGAGAAAAATAAATCCCGATTCATAGCAGAAGATAGAAGTAATAAATTTCCTATAATCCGCAATACGGCATCTGCCTATTGGTTTAGGTTTAAATTAAAATTTGATCCAAATAGTATAAACAACAAACGTTGGCTGATTGAAAATCTGGATCCCCATATTGATCAATTTGAAATGTATTTTATTTCACCAACGGGTGAAATAAAATCAAACAGAACAGGCTTTAGATTACCGTTTGAAAATAGAGAATATATATATAAGAATTTTGCTTATGATATTGAAGCTGATACTGTTGAAAGAGTCTATTATATCCGCGTAATATCTTCTATTCATAATCCCATTATTTTAAAAGTAAAATCGTTTAACTATTTTTTAAATTATGCCCTTAACGAATATTATCTGTTAGGAATTTTCTATGGAATTCTTTTGATCATGGCCGTTTATAATTTAATGTTATATTTTTCTCTGCGGGATAAAATTCATCTTTACTATTTCTTTTATGTTGTAGCAGCTATGGCAATAGCGCTTTCAGAAGATGCCACAGGCTTTCAATTTTTCTGGCAGAACTTTCCCTGGACAAACAGGTTATTATATTTAGTATCCCCTCTCCTGCTTACGGCGAGCTTTACCCTTTATTCAAGAGAATTTCTGGATCTTAAAAATACAATGCCTTCCTACGACAAGATTATACTTGGTGTCTTGCTGGCTTATATAATCTATTTCCCAGTTGATATATTTATTATTCAAGGACAAACAGGTATCCCGGGATATTTTCTTCCCTTTGCACTGATCTACATTGCTGCATGGATTAGTTATTTGAAAGGAAACCGTTCGGCTCGCTTTTATATTTTGGGGTATACATTTTCTTTTTTTAGCATCCTGCTTTTAATTCTTCGAATGGGAGGAATTACCTTTTGGAATGATTTGTTTACGCTCTATTCTTTTAATATGGGATTAGTGGTTGAAATCGTAATTTTATCCTTCGCTATTGGTGATCGTTTAAAAATTACCAAAGAAGAAAAAGAAAAGGCGGAGGTAAAAGTGGTGGAGACACAAGCAAAACTCATTGATCAATTACTAGAAAACGAAAAACTTAAAGATCAGGTCAACAGAGAGCTGGAAGAGAAGGTGAAAGAAAGAACGGTAGAACTTCAAGAAAAATCTGATCGAATAACATTTCTAAACGATGTACTGAAAAAAAATAATATCAAACTTCAGGATGAAGTGAAAACCATTTCTCATTCCAGAGTAATGAATAAAGCCATTAGTTTTGATGAGTTTAAAAAAATATATCCAGACGACAATTCTTGTTTAAAATATATATCCGAACTAAAATGGCCAGAAGATAAATATGAATGTCGTAAATGCCATAATACAAAGTTCTGTCAGGGTAGAGATGTTTTTTCAAAGCGATGTACCAAGTGCAGTTACGATGAATCAGCTACGGTAAATACTATCTTTCACAAATTAAAATTTCCAATTATAAAAGCATTCTATATTTTGTTTCTGACCAGTAGTCGTAGAAATATTACTGCTGATGAACTCTCAGGATTACTGGATCTCCGTCGGCAAACCTGTTTGGATTTTAATAGAAAAGTAGAAACTGCTTTGGGTAGTAAACGCTCTTCTAAGAATGCGGAGAACGGTTGGTCTTATGCAATTTTGAATGATTAAAAGATAACGTTGCGAGGAGTCGTCGAAATTTGCTTTTGCGTTTCATTGTAGCAGTGTCTGGTGAGACACCGGCCACGGGTTATTTTCATTAGTAGACTTCTACTTTCTTTACAACTATATGGTTGTTGAAGGTAGCTT
>JANYCO010000662.1 GCA_025360235.1 Cytophagales bacterium | reverse complement strand
AGAGAGATATGCCACTTTTTCCAAAATTCTGCAATGTTTTTTGAAAAAAGAGGCGAAGCAAAATTTTTAGTGCTGTTAAAACCTATCATGCGAGAAAAGCCAATAGCCATATCTGAATATCCTGAAAAATCAGCATAAATTTGAATAGTATATAGAAAAGCTCCTACTACTAATGTGCTTCCTGAAACTGTTTGATATTCTTTGAAAATAAAATCAGTGGTGGAAACAAGGTTATTTGCTATTACTGCTTTTTTTAAAAATCCCCATAGTATTTGACGTGCACCATTGGAAACCTGGTTATAATCAAATATTCTTTTTTTCTCTAACTGAGGAATAAGAGAGCCAGCCTTATCAATAGGTCCTGAGATCAGGCTCGGGAAAAAAGCCACATAGGAAAAAAAAACTACCCAATCATTGGTTGGTTTAATTTTACCACTATTGATATCAATAAGATAACTTAGCGTTCGAAATGTATAGAAGCTTATCCCAAGAGGCAGAATTAGATTGATAGTATGAATATTGACATTAATGCCAAACATTAAAAAAGCATCAATAATGGAATCGATAAAAAAATTAAAATATTTAAATAAAATGAGCCAGCCGATTCCCTGTATAAGCCCAAGGATGAAAAAAAATTTTCGCTTCTTATCATCCTCCGATTTGCTAAGATATATGCCGATATAATAATTCAATATAGAACTGCCTATTAAAAGCGAAAGAAATCTCCAATCCCACCATGCATAAAAAATATAACTCCCAATCAAAACAAGAAGGTTTTGCAGCCTGAGGTTATTATTTAATACGAGCCAGTATAGGACGAAAAAGAAGATAAAGAATATAGAAAATTCGAGTGAACAGAAAATCATGTATACTTTTATTTAATGTTGGCTCCAGAATTTATCACCATATCTATCCCATTGATTTGTTGAGAGGTATTTAAAAGGAATGAAACGGTTTCTGCAACTTCTTCAGTCGTCAGTATTTTTTTTAGAGGATGTTTTTCTGTTATTTGCTCTACAACTCTTTCATCTATTTCTTTTGTAAAAGAGGTAAGCATAAAATCTGGCGAGACAGAATTTGAAGTAATATTGAAATTGGAATTTTCGGTCGCCCAAACCTTTGTAAGTTGTTCTAAGTAGGCTTTACCAGCAATATATACGGAAGAACCTATGGGAGGGGTATTAACAAGAGCTGATGTCAATATTGTAATAATTTTGCCAAACTTCTTTTTTCGAAAGCAATTAATAGCAGCTTGTGTAATTTTAATAGTTGGGATTACATTTTTATTAAAATTAGTTAAAAAATCTTCTGAAGAGGTTTTATGAAAATGTGATTTCAGGAAAGTGCCCGTATAGGCATTATTTATCAAAACATCAATATTAAGTTGACCTACCTTATTTGTTAAGGAATCGAGATCCATTTCGTCTTCATAGTTGCAATAGATGGACGAAACATTTGAAAATTCTCTTTCAATTTTTTGTGCATTATCAAGAGAATTGTTGTAGGTAAAATACACCATGTGTTTTGAATCTGCAGCAATCTTACGCGTTAATGCTTCCCCTAGTCCGGATGCTCCTCCTGTTATTAAAACAATCATAATAATACGCCTATTTGAAATTTTCCTTTTGAAATAATTTTAGATTCTTTATTCTTGAAAATAAATTTAAATTCAACGGCATTGACTGACTCATAAATGCCACTTATTATTGCCTCAAAATACAATACATCATTCAGGTATATTGCATTTTTATACTGAATTTCCTGTGAATGAATGATTACATTTTTAATGGGTAGGCATTCCCCTATAAAATAAGAAATATAACCATTCAATATATTTCCATGCATCACCCTTCCTTTGAAGCCCTTCCCGATGGCAAATAATTCATCAACGTGTAATGGATTATTATCTTGAAATAGATTTATAAAACCCTTATAGATGTCTCCTGAAATATGAAATTCCTTTTCAAATTTATCGTTGAGTTTGAAAATCATATACCTTTTCCTTCAATACAGGTAATCATGTCACCAACATTATTCCAACTTTGAATTTCTTTTGAAGTAAACCGCAGTTTGAAATGCTTTTCTATAACCACCACCAATTGTATATGTGTCAGAGAGTCCCATCCATCCACATCATTGGCAGAAGTACCTTCAGATAATACTATGTCTTCGTTGTCAAGTATATTTATAAAAATATTATTTACCTGTCCCAAAATCTCGGTCCTATTCATACGTTATTTGTTTTAGATTCAATATAGCACTTTTTATCTTCATAATTTGTCACATTTAATATCCAATATTGATCGTTTGATTCAAAGCCAAGGTTCTGATAGTGATCCTTTACCATCTCATTTTTTGTAGTTGAAATGTATTCACCTTTTAAATTGACAAAGCCTTTCTTCTTAGCAAAATTCGCAATTGTATTTAATGTAAAATTTTCCATTCCACGCTTTAATACACGACAACTCATACACCAATTTTCAATGAAAACCGTACTTTCATTTTCCTTTTTGAGAACAATTAAGCATATCATCCCATTGTCGCCAAATCTATCTTTTAGAGTAAAACTGAAAGTGTAAAAATCTTCTTTCTTGGAAAGAAGATCAATATCGGATTCCGAATATCTAATAGTTCTCAAATTAAATTGATTTGAACGTTGGGAAAGTTGAGCAACTCTTGGTGTGTTAAATTTTAAAAACGGTTCTACAATTGAAATCATACCCAGATTTTTTAGAAAATCTTCTTCACCTGAATATTCTCCCATTGCACTATTTCGTTGTGCTTCTATCTTGTATAATTTTGTTCTTTCAATATCTTCATTTGAAAAAGATGCTACTTCAAATAAATTTAATGGGTATAAATATTCCAAATACTCGGCAGGATCTTCTGGAAGTTCTGGTACAGTAATTCCCGGGATATTTTCCCTTACAATGTTTCTTTCAAAAGGGTTATCATCTAAAAAAACCATTGAGTCGAATCCAATATTTAAAATACTTTGTATTAATCTAATGTTCTCTACCTTATTTTCCCAATTGGCTATAAATACAGATATGTCATCTAAGCGCAGAACCATATCTGGATGTTTTTCAAATACTTCTTTCGCAACAGATTCGGTATTTTTACTGCAAACAGCAATTATGACCCCTCTGTTTTTTAGTTTTTTAATCCAATACTGAAATTCAGTAAATGCTTTCCCAATCCCCAGGTTTCCTAACTGAATATTTTCTATACCATCATCGCCTATTATACCTCCCCAAGTTGTATTATCAAGGTCTAAAATAATACATTTTTTAAACTTACCTTCTAATGCGCCAAGTATGTCTAATGTTCTCATTGCTACGTATGGTAAAGCATCCAGACTTAATACCATTTCTGAATTCACATACAAAGAAGGTCTATATAGAACGGCCTTCCCATGTATATTCTGAATGGATGAAATGTCACAAACATAGAAATTGGAATTTTCGACCGCAAATTTCATTGCCTCATAATTAAGTTTGCGGAGTTGAAATAAGAAAGAGGACTCCATCTTGGTTGCATAATTTCCAAAAACAGAATCGTCAATTTCGGTGTAGTTATAGTATATAATTTTTGAATTAATATTTTTATTTATGTTTAAATAAATATTATTTATTAATTCAATCTCATTAGCGGCTGTGGTTACATATTCTGCAGGAGATAATTTATTATATTTATTAATTAATTTATGTGAAGATTGAAACAAAATGATAATTTCAGGTTTAAAATCATATAATTCAGAAGCACGATCGAAAACTTGTCGTTCGATTTGATTAAA
>JANYCO010000099.1 GCA_025360235.1 Cytophagales bacterium | reverse complement strand
AACAGGAGCCAGTGTATAATTTGTATTAGAAACTGGACTAACAGATTTATTAAAACTCAATCCTGGAATAACTCCCAAATTTGAATTGGAGACTCCGTTGAATAACCCTAATCCTGAAAAAGGTGGTGTTCCCGTTAAGTTAATATCAATGTTTGCAGTTCCTCCGACACAAATATTTATTGGAGCACCCCCTACTATAGTAGCATGTGGTTTTGGATTAATGATAATTACTACATTATCGGTAACATTACCACATCCTGCATTGGAAGCGGTAAGTGTTTCTATTATCATTGTACCCAATGAATCAGCTCCAGCAGAGGTGTATGTTGGATTTACAATACTATTTGAACTTAAGGACCCCGCTGCTGCACCTCCGGATATTGACCAGGAGAAAGAACTTGCATTTGTTGCAGAGCCACTAATTACAAAAGGAACTCCATAACATTGAGACAAATCAGGGCCAGCAGAAACTAATGGCATTTGATCGACTATAACTGTACTCCCCAGAGTTGTAACATTAGAAAGACATGTTAAACTATTAATCGCAAGTGTATAATTTCCTGCGTCACCTGGTGTAACAGCTGGTAGATTAAAATTGACTGAGGTTGCTCCAGGTATATTACTACTATTTTTTTGCCACTGGTATATTAGTGTTCCTCCATTAGAAGCACCAACAGAAATTGTTAGTGGACTTCCTTCACATAATGTTTGACTGATAATTGGTTGGCTAAAATTAAGTCCGGGAATTACTGTAAACGGAAATGGAGAAGAGGGTAATGATAAACTAGTCACAACAATTCCAGATCCCACTGTTGGCGTCGTTATAGGAATAACAAGTTCGATTGCATTTACTGGTCCAAAATAAGTATACGTGCTAATTGGACTTCCCCCATTTATTGTAATGGTCATCCCTGTAGCGATATAGTTTGTTCCGACAAGTCTGATTGTCTGTCCGGTACAACCTGTAATGATCGAAAGTCCACCACCAGCCTTTTGAATAGTGCTAATCGTAGGACTTTGAGCGAATAAATTGCTGCTTAAAACCGTGAAAAACAATAAAATATAGATTCGTATTCGTTTTCTCATGAACAACTTATTGGTGTCGCAAAGATATATTCTCTGAATAGTATATTGGTAACCATTTCTACAAAAACAATGCCTTAAAAGGTTGATTGCTGTTTAAATATAATGATAAGAATATGACAATTTTGTGATTTGCTGATGTTCCTATCAGATTAGATTGTCAATATAAGACTACAACACTTCACACTTCCTCCCCCTTTTATGTATTGAGACATTGGGGTTTCAAAAATAGTATAGCCATGTGCCCTAAGATCGGTTTTAAATTTATCGGACACCCCTTCACCAACCACTATATTTTTACCGTTTACTACCATATTACAAGCCAAAACTTTATTGTCTTGTTCGGAAGTCAAAATAACGTTACTAAAATACTTGTTGATCTTCTCCATACCCTTATCGGTAAATGAATTAGGATTTATGACAACAGTTTTTTTATTCAGGGGGGCAAAACAAGTATCCAAATGATAATAATATGGATTTATTAATTCCAGATCGATCAATTCACCATTAAGCATTTCTTTTAGATAAGGTACTGCTTCTTTCATTGTTCTCTTTCCCCAACCTACAAAGTAAGTATCTTCCAACGCTAATAAATCCCCTTCTCCTTCAAAATAAATTGAATCCGGTAATGAATAACTTTTATACCCTAGATGACGAAAATATTTTTCTGCAAGAGCTGATTCTCCTCTTCGTTGTTCGTATTTAAAATTTGCCTTAATAAATTTTTTATTATTTATAAAACCATAATTAGCAGTATAGACCATATCAGGAAATTTAAAATCAGGTTCTATACCTTTAAACTTAACTCCTGCTCTGAAAAAGGTATCCAGCAACTTTCTGTATTGAATTAAAACCTCAGACTTGTCTGCATTATCACTTACTTTCATCCATGGATTGATTTCGTATTCTATCCTGAAATAATCCGATGCACAAGTCAATATTTCCATACTTATAATGGTTAATTGTTAATGATCAATGGTTAATTTATAATGGTTAACGGATTTGAAATTTTTAGGTTGTTCAAGTTTAAGCAACCATTTAGAATGATCACTTTTTATTTAAAAATTATGGGTT
>JANYCO010000083.1 GCA_025360235.1 Cytophagales bacterium | reverse complement strand
TTACAGAATCGGGCAAATATTTATAGGCAGCGGTATCTTTTGAAATCATCTTTCCTACCATTGGTAAAATATACTTAAAGTAGAAATTGTAGATATGTTTAAAGAAAAAACCAGTTGGTTTTGAAAATTCAAGAACGATTAGTAATCCTCCTGGTCTGAGTACACGAAGTATCTCACTCATTCCTTTTTCAAGATTTTCAAAGTTACGCACTCCAAAGGAAACGATGACAGCATCAAATAAATTGTCCTTAAAGCTTAAATTCTCAGAATCTCCACTTAGTAGTTCAATTTTATCATTTAGATTTAATTTTGAAATCTTATTTCTGCCTACGGCTAACATTTGATCGGAGATATCAACCCCTGTTATCTTTTTTGCACCGGATTGAATAGCTGCTATGGCAAAATCTCCGGTTCCTGTAGCAACATCCAATACCGTTTCAGGCTTATGTTCTTTCAGGATATTTACGGCTTGTTTGCGCCAGCGTATATCAATGCCAAGGCTTAGCACTCTATTCAGAAGATCATACCGGTGGGATATGTTGTTGAACATACGTGCCACCTGTTCTTTTTTTCCTTCTTCTAATTCTTTGTAAGGGATTACAGTCATTTTATACTACTCTTCAATAATGTCGCAAAGGTAATAAAAAACGGGCTAAACATTTCTGCTTAGCCCGTTTATGTTGGTTTTATCCCTTTTAAGGGGTATAAAGTTCTATTTAGAGAGAATTTTAACTTCAGTTCTCCTGTTTAATTGTCTGTTGAAATCACTGTCGTTGGCTGAATAGGGCATCGTTTCTCCATATCCTTTATAAGTTACCCGATCAGCGGCAATTCCTTGTTTGATTAGATAGTCTACCGCTGCTTTAGCACGACTTTCAGAAAGTTTTTGGTTGTATTCGTCATTGCCTACATCATCGGTATGACCAGCAAGTTCAACTTTTAGCGTTGGGAAGTCGGTAAGGATATTTTTCAAAGTATCTAGTTCTGCTTTTCCTTCTGGTTTTAAATCCGATTTAGAAGAAATGAAATAAACATTCCGCAATACAAAAGAATTTCCTATCATATAAGAAGGTACAATTTTCGGATCCAGATTCAGATTCAGACCTGAATTTAATTTTATATTTAAATCTACACTGCGGTTGTTTATATCAGCGCTTTTTGATTTATCCGCTTCCATGGTATTGATTCTGGAAGGTTCAATACCTTTCTCCGCTAAATAGTTGGTAACAGCCTCTGCTCTCTTTTTAGCCAGAGCCATGTTTGATTTATCAGTACCTTTAATATTTAACTCTGCATCAGGATTTTTCTTTAGTATTTCAGCAGTTATGTCAAGTTCATGTTTTGCTTCATCAGAAAGTGTTGATTTGTTTTCAGCAAAATAAGTTTTTCTAAAAACATAACGATGTGCAACAGGCCCCTTTTTAATTGTAGTATCTACTTTTTGGATATAAGGGAGGATGATCGTTTTATTAAAAATTCGATTCTGATCACATTCAGGTATATCATAAAACTCTGTTTTTAGAGTATCATTTCCTTTTAGTACTGCAATTTTATAAGTGTTGAAAGAAAAAACTTTTACTTCGGCAGTTCCGCCATCATGTGTCATATCGCTGGCAGCACTAGGCATGTATTCTTTCTTCTGAGAGGTAAATGAAACGGTAAGACCATCAATTTTTTTCCCCGTAACATCTTCCATTACCAAAAGCTTACATTTAATTGTTTCAATTGGAATGATTTCATAAATATCTTTCTCTCCCGCACCACCTGCTCTGTACGAAGACAAATAGCCTCTTAAACCATTAGAAGACATGTAATAATAGACATCATCATCTGGTGTGTTGATTGGGTAGCCAAGATTCTCAGGTTCTGACCAAACTCCGTTATCATCTACTGTTGATTTAAAGATATCAAAGCCTCCCATGTTTTTTTGTCCACGTGAACTGAAATACATGGTTTTGCCATCCGGAGAAATGAAAGGGGCGTCTTCGTCAAATTTAGTATTGATAGGGCCTTTTAATTCTTTCACTTTGCTCCAATTTCCATCTGCTTCTTTTACGATATAATAGATGTCAAGGTCATCATTCTTTTTGTACCGATTGGTTGAGAAATAGGCTGTTTTTCCATCAGCGGTAACAAAAGCAGAAGACTCAAATTTTTTGCTGTTGATATTGGCAAAAGGTTTTGGTTCAGTCCATTTATCACCATCTTTCTCGCTGCAATAGATATCGCCACCCTTATGGAATTTGTACAGGATCATTTTGGTATCGTTGTCATACAACTGACAAGTAGCATCATGGCCGGTGGTGTTGAAATGAATTTCTTCCGGTTTCCCCCAGGTAAGACTATCTATTTTCTTTGAAAAAATAATATCTTCAAAAGGCTCCCCATCCAGTTCCTCCTTTTTCTCTTTGCCATCATCTCTCCGTGAAGTGTAAAACAGTGTCTTTCCATCAGCAGATATTACAGGGCTGTGGTCTGAGAAGCTACTGTTAATCACACTTCCCATATCAAGAACGAGGTAATTTTTGGGAGTTTTGTATAATTCGGCAGCTACTTTTGTCTGATCCAAATGAATTCTAAGGTCTTCGCTTCTTTGGTCTCTTTTTCTGAGAGTACTTTTGTAAATAGTATAGGAAACCAAGGCTTCATCAAATTTATAATTCAAATGGTAAGCCCTACCCATCCAATATCTAATGTGTTTATTTACCGTAGAGTCTTTTTGGAAGCCTTTTAAGATATTTTCAAGTGCTTTTTCTTTTGAAAATCGATTAAGATAACAAACCCCTGACTTAAAAAGTGCTTCAGCATGGTCAGGTTGGGATTTTAACACCTCTTCATAAAAAGGCAGGGCATTTCTAAACTGATCATCTTTATACAAACTATTAGCTTGTTTGAGAGAAGAGGAAATATCCTGAGCTTTTGTTAATCCACTTGAAAGTAAAGTGATTAAGATTAGGAGTGTTAAATTTTTTATTTGTATCATAATTAATGTATTTATCCCTATTCTTTAATTTTAACTAGGTTAAGTACTAAAAGTACTAAATTTTATCAAAAATAATTAAATAATTGATAAATATGCAATGTATCAGGCAAAATTTTATATAAAAAAAATAAAAAAGTATGCCCTTTAATAGTGTAAATGACCACATTAGTATAAAAAATCTTCAATTTTGGGTTGTTTTCTATAAAAGATGTAAAATTGCGTTTAGAAACTGTAATAAAATGAACATAAAGAGAAGGTTATTATTACTTTTGACTCTTATTGTTACTTTTATGCGTAAAATATGTCATGTGAATTTTTGGACTCTACAACGGGTCTCTTTTTATCGACGTATCTTGCTCATAATTAAGAGTAAAATAAAAGTATTAACAAATAATAGAGCGTTTGCGTATCATTGTTTGATTTAGTACATAAAAAAAGAATATAAACTTATTGTGTGATAGCAAGTAATTAAAAATTTTCCATGCAGGAAATAGGAATAGCAGAATTAAAAAAGTTGACGGAAGTAATAAAGGAGAAATTTGGATATGATTTCAGAGATTATGCGATGTCGTCTTTTAAACGAAGAGTTACAAGGATTCTGGAACTAAAAAAGATTCCGAACGTAGAAGCGCTTACATTACAGATAGCGGGTAATGTATTTGTTAAAGAAGATTTCCTTCACGAAATAACGGTAAATGTAACCGAGTTGTTTAGAGACCCATCCTTCTGGAGGATAATGAAAACGGTGCTTCCAAACCTTTATCTGAATCAGGAAAAAATAAGGATATGGCATGCAGGTTGTTCTTCAGGCGAAGAAGTTTATTCTATGTTGATCTTGTTGAAAGAAATGGATCTGATCGATAAAGTTGAAATTATAGCTAGTGATATCGATAAATGCATTCTGGCAAAAGCAAAAGAGGGAAAAATTTCGATAAGGAATATGGAGTTGAACGAAAAAAATTATATTCGTTACAATCCAACAGGAGATTTAAAAAAATATTTCCTCTATGATAAAGACTATGTTTATTTTGACAAAGATCTTCTCTCAAAGGTTTCCTTCAGAGAGATTAATTTAGCTGAAGTAAAGTCGTTTACTAAATGTGATCTGATATTGTGTAGAAATGTGATGATTTATTTTAATCAGAATTTACAGAATGATGTGATTAAGTTGTTTCACGAAATGCTTTTTAATTATGGGTATTTGGCTATAGGTTCCAAGGAATCTATAATCTGGAGTGAATACGCCAATAAATTTTTGGTGGTTAACAACGAAGAGAAAATTTATAAGAAATTTAAAGAATAGTTTTCTGATAAAAAAATCAGGAAAGAATAAAGTTGTAATGAGGGAGTCAGACTTAAGTAGACCATACAAGGTAGTTGTTATAGGAGGCTCAGCAGGTAGTTTCTCTGTATTGGCTAATATACTGAGTAAAATACCGAAAGAATTTAACCTCCCTATCGTGATTTGTTGTCACCGGTTGAAACACGTGCGGAGCGGATTTATTGAAGCATTAGAAATAAAAAGTGTAAAGAAAGTAACAGAACCGGACGATAAGGAGCCAATTAAGAAAGGAAAAGTGTATGTGGCGCCTGCAAATTATCATTTGGGTATTGAAATTGGAAATAGTTTTGCACTTTCCACAGAGGAGATGGTAAATAATTCAAGGCCTGCTCTTGATATTAGTTTTGAAACGGCGGCTTATGTCTACAAGGAGAAAATGATAGGCATATTGCTAACAGGAGCAAATAAAGATGGAGC
>JANYCO010000076.1 GCA_025360235.1 Cytophagales bacterium | reverse complement strand
CTTTTAGTTCATCTTTTACAAAGTCATAAGCTACTTTGTTTTTTTTCGGGTCAATAGGTTCAGGTAGTTGAACTAATATAAATTTCCTGTTTCCACCATCTTCATTTTGTTGCATTACTGCATCGCCCGTTGTTCCACTACCTGCAAAGAAATCCATTATAATTTCAGGTTCGTCTTTTTTTTCATCGGGATTATAAAGACGTAACATTTTTTGAATTAAAAGTGTTGGTTTCGGAAATGTAAAAGCATCAAATCCTATTAGTTCTTTAATTCTTTTCGTACCAACATCAACTGAACCAGCTTCCTTAAAAGACCAGAAGTTGACAGGAACCATACCTTCATTTAATTCAGATAAAAATCTCTTGATTCTCGGATATTTTGCTTTCCCATCGTTTCCCCAATGTAACCTATTTTCTTTGAGCAAAATTTCATATTTGTCTTGACCAACTTTCCAGGCATTTGTTGGATGGGTAATTACGTCACCTGTATTGGGATTTGTAATTGAATAAGATAAATTGGGTCTTTCCTCTCGTGTGACTTGATTAATGAATGAAACACTGGTCCATACTCCTCTATAATCATTATCAGGGTTAGAATATCCTCCTATCTCATTATTACGAATCTCTTTAAGGTTCTGTAATTTTTCAGAGTTTCTATATAGTAAAATGTGTTCCGTTGAAGTCGTTATTAATTTGGCATTGTTACTTCTTCCGTATCTTTTTTCCCATATAATATTTACCACAAAATTTTCCTCCCCAAAAACCTCATCCATCAACAATCGAAGTTGAGCTACTTCATTATCATCAATAGAAATAAAAATAACTCCATCCTCTTTTAATAATTGTTTGGCAATATAAAGACGAGGATATAAAAATGTAAGCCAGGCACTGTGGCTATTGCTTTTGCTTTGGGTAAAAGCTAAAATACGCTTTGCTTTTTCTTCATCAATGCCTATTAATTGTTGTAATTGTTTTGAAGTAAATTTCCGGTCATCGTTATATACAAACCCATCACTGCCTGTGTTGTAAGGAGGGTCAATGTAAATCATTTTTATTTGTTCGTAGTAATTATTGGCAAGGTGTTTCAGCACTTCTAAGTTGTCTCCTTTTATCAATAAGTTTTCGGAGTTTTTGTTTTCGGTCAGTTGGTTGTGTGTTTCATCTTCTTTCAGCAAAGTAGTTGCAGGGTCGCTTGCCAGCAGTCGTGCATAGCTTTTGCCCAACCATTCCAAGCCATAACTTTCGGTAGAAAAATTAATTTCTTTTTCACTCAAATTGTTTTTGAATTTCTCTAATTGAAAATTTCCTTCCTTATCAAAGCATTGCGGAAAGTGCTTTCTTAATGTTTCTAAATCGTGGTTAGGAATTTTTATTTCGTTGGTTATATTTTGTTCTTCGTCCATTTGTTGTTTTAAATTTCGTTACCCGCCAAAAGTAAAAATTCTTTCTATATCAAACCCTTGTATCCTGATTAATTTTCAACATTTCCATTCTTTGGACTTCCATAGTAGAAAAACCGAATTCCACCTTTACTAAAGAGGAACCCCGCTGGCTGAGATTTGCAATCTCCGCCAATGAGTTCGTGATTTGTAAACCTGCTTTAAACAATTAACAGTTAATAATTATTTATTATAATTATTTTAAAAGACTTATTTCTATGGATCTTCGCTTACTAAACTTTTTTACCTAATGCCAAACATTATTGTAAAATTTAAAAGTGAGGGAGAGCCGGAGGAGAATTATGAGTTAATATTAACAGATAATCCGGAAGAGGTGGTGACAAATATAATTGTACTGGCTTTGTGCCCGAAGTTCAGGAATGCAGCAGCTAACAAAACTTCTGTAGAAGTAATAATAAAAGTTACAGAAGAAGAAATTAAAAAAAAATCCTCGATCATCTCCGGGCTAGTCAAAATCAATTGTGGGAAAGCAGGTTTTGAGGAAAGAATGACGGAAGCATTGGAACTGTATGTGGAAATTAGGGATTTTGATGAAGTTGCAAAGATAATGAAAGTGAAAGCTCCTACTGTATATACCCATCTCCGTAGAGCCAAGCTGATTATAAATAAGTTATTTGTTAATGCTAACCTGCTTAACCATTTTGATTTAATAGAATTTATGGATAAAGAATGGGTAGTTTTTTATTGCATTTTCCTGCTGTTTTACTGATTATTTGCCTGTTAATTATTTTTCTTTTCGTTAGAACCCCCTGTTTGTAGTATGTTGAACTGTAATAAGACTTTTATTACAAACGCGCATTTCTTTTTTGCAGAGATTTGCAAC
>JANYCO010000028.1 GCA_025360235.1 Cytophagales bacterium | reverse complement strand
GGTAAAGTAGGATTTTTAACATGTGTTTGTTTTCGGTTTTCAAATATAGGAAACAGATGTCAGATTCCAGATGCAAGATCTTAGATTAAAGATTATCCTGAATCTAAGATCTTGCATCCTTTTAAATCAGTTTATTGCATTTCCATAACAATTTATTTCGGTTGAATACCACTTAATGCATTCATATTTTTTCCATTGGAATACTCGTTTACTACATGAATACCAATTACTTGATTACTATATTCGGGTAATTAATCTTGAATATTTTGTAATGGCGGTAAGCAGGCATTACCTCAGCATTATTTTTTCGTATTAAATCCATCAGACAGCTGCCTTTGTGGCAAATTTTATCCTTTAAAATTTTACCGAAACTAAAACCACTTAAACTAAAATCTATTTATGAATAAAAAGACTACTTCCATTTCAGGTTTTATAATTTTGATTTCCTTATTTGTCCTTTCTAATAACTCTTATGCTCAGTGTAAATTATCATCAGGTCCTACAATAGACCAAACGATTGATGCTTTATGGGCCAATGCTACTCCAGTTGCAATAGCAACACCATTATCACCCTCTTCAACTCCTGCAGGCTTCTCTGCTCAATGGAGATCTGTTTATACTACTACGAACATTTATTTTCTGATAGAGGTAACGAAAACGGGTTCATTGTATAACCAAAACGGGGCAACCTGGTGGTATGATGATGCAGTAGAGGTATATATTGATGGAAACCATAGTGGAGGTACCGTTTATGATGGATCAAATGATGTTCAATATGGTTTCAGATATAACGATGGTACTACTATCCAAACAGGAGGTTCAAATCCCGCAAATAGTACAACAGGTGTGTCCTACAGTTTTTATACCACTGCCGCCGGGTATAATGTTGAGATCTTGATTCCATGGGCTACAATAAACACTACTCCAACCAGTGGCAACGCAATGGGTATTGAAGTAGCTGTTGATGTTTCGGGTGGTGCTTCACGTATTACACAAATGCTGACGTATGATGCTACAGGACAAGC
Source organism: Cytophagales bacterium (assembly GCA_025360235.1). Taxonomy (GTDB): domain Bacteria; phylum Bacteroidota; class Bacteroidia; order Cytophagales; family Cytophagaceae; genus JANYCO01. The sequence continues at coordinate 2,169 of JANYCO010000028.1, read as the reverse complement.
CTTCAACAATCCTAGTTTGTTTGGTACAATCACGTTGAATAATTGTGTAACCGGAATCTTAAGTGGAGACAGCAAAAATCTATCTGCCTTTGCAGACCCTAATCCATTCAGTAATCAAACACAATTAACACTTCCGGATAACGACAATTACACTTTAACAATTAACTCGATGCAAGGCAAAGAGGTGAAAATTATCAATAATATAAATAATGGTAAAGTAGTAGTATCAAGCGATGGAATGGAAACTGGTTTATATATTTATTCACTGGTCAACCAGGACAATGGCACTATTTACAATGGCAAATTTGTAGTTAACAAATAAAACTAAAGATATCTCTAAACCTCCGCCAGGCAGTTGTAATAAAACTGTCTGGCGGTTATTTTTTTATTATCTTTTCTGAAATTAAATTTATTATCTTGAATCCAGTATCTTGCATCTAGAATCTGAAGATATGCTAGTAAAAGAAATTATAAAACAACTCGATCTCCTTGCGCCTCCTGCTTATCAGGAAGACTATGACAATAGTGGTCTAATAACAGGTAATATGCAGCAAGAAGTAAATGGAGTTCTGATCTCACTTGATTGCATAGAATCAATTGTAGAGGAAGCAATACGTGAAAAATGTAACCTGATTATAGCGCATCATCCTATTGTTTTCAAGGGTTTAAAGAAAATAAATGGAAATAATTATGTAGAACGAACAATTATAAAGGCCATCAAAAATGATATCGCCATTTATGCCATTCATACAAACCTTGACAATGTGAAAGGCGGTGTAAATTTTAAAATAGCTGAAAAATTAGGGCTTCAGAATATTAAAATACTTGCTCCGAAAAAACAGTTGTTAAAAAAGCTTATCAGTTTTGTGCCGGATAAAGATTCAGAAAAAGTACTTGACGCTCTTTATAAAGCTGGTGCAGGAAACATAGGGAATTATTCCGAATGCAGCTATCAGCTTGATGGGACAGGAACTTTCAAACCCAATGAAAATGCTAATCCAGCCATTGGAAGTTCGAATAAAAAAGAACTTGTTGCAGAAAAACGAATAGAAGTCATTTTTCCATCGCCACTTGAAGGAGCAATAATTTCTGCTTTGTACGGCAGTCATCCATATGAAGAACCTGCTTATGATATTCTGCAATTAGAAAATAAAAATCCGGAAGTTGGTTCAGGAGCAATTGGCACTTTACCCTCTCCTATGAAAGAACTGGATTTTATGAATTATCTGAAATCCAAAATGAATCTTTCCAATATCCGGCATACTGCCCTTTTGGGAAAAGAGATCAAGAAAGTAGCCTTATGTGGAGGATCGGGGAGTTTTTTGCTCAAAAATGCATTAAGTGTTGGTGCAGATGCCTATATATCAGCAGATTTTAAATACCACGAATTTTTTGACGCTGAAAATAAGATTGTTATAGCCGATATTGGACACTACGAAAGTGAAGTTTTTACAAAAGATTTAATTTATGAGTTTTTAATTCAAAAATTTAGTAATATTGCAGTCCGTTTATCGAAAATTGATTCAAACCCAATAAGTTATTTATAATTATTTAATGGAAAATACAGTAGCACAAAAACTCGAAGCCCTCGCAAAATTACAGTCTATAGATTCTAAATTAGACGAAATCATCCAAGTAAGAGGCGATTTGCCAGAAGAAGTTAGAGATCTGGAAGATGAATTGGCTGGCTACGATGCTAGAATAAAAAGATTTGAATCTGAAATCTTAAAGCTTGAAGAAGATATTAACGTTTCTAAGCAGACGGCTAAAGATGCTGAGAAACTGATTAAAAAATATGCTGAACAACAAAAGAACGTACGTAACAACCGTGAGTACGAAGCCATCAGCAAAGAAATAGAATTGCAACAACTGGAAATTCAGGTGTGTCAGAAAAAAGCGAAAGAATACGCTTTTAAAATCGACAGTAAGAATGAAGAGATTACTACTACTAAGAAAACACTTTCTGAAAGAAAAAAAGATCTTAAAACTAAGAAAGAAGAATTAGAAGTAATCACTGACGAAAGCAAAGAAGAAGAAACTAAGCTTATAAAAGAAAGAGAAAAACAGTCTAAGAATATTGAAGAAAGACTTTTGGTCTCTTACAACAAGATCAGAGGTAATGCTATCAATGGTTTGGCTGTAGTACCAGTGAAAAGAGACGCTTGTGGC
>JANYCO010000022.1 GCA_025360235.1 Cytophagales bacterium | reverse complement strand
TCTTGATTATTAGGAATAGCAGCAGTTCCAGTTATATCAGTTCCAATATAATTATTTTTAAAAATGACACCAGTTGCGCCTGCAACTACAACACCATGTCCTCCACATCCCGAAATAACATTTCTTGCTTCAGTGGAAATTCCAATTTTACAACCTCCGGAAGCCCCTGTTATGTATATCCCATGACCTAATAATTTATTTGCCGGTGCCCCCCCAGGAAGTGCTCCTGTTGCCAAAAGCCCAACCCAACATCCTGAAATGGTAACATTCGTAGCACCATTGATGTAGATTCCATCGTTAGCAATATTGGTTATTGCAAAACCTCGTATAACGGTATTATCCCCTCCCGGAGCCACATTAAAGGCATTAGGATTACCCCCTGCAAGTATTGAAACCCTTGGCGTTGGTGCTGTATATAAGTTTGCTGAAAAACCGTCGATCAATACCTGGTCTGTAATGAAGGGTAAAGGGGCTGTAAGTGTAATGGTAACTCCTCCAACAAGTGCATTAGAAAATACAATATTGTCTGCTCCTAAAGTTGTATTTGCCAAGCGCATACATTTCCTTAAAGAAAAAGGAGCAACCGCTGTTCCATTGTCTACGTCTGTATTATTATCTATTGTATAGATAACGGAATAGCCATTTAGGGTGGATATCAGCAAAATAAAATACAGAAAGGTGGTTTTTAGGTAGTTGTTTTTCATAAGTACTGTAATAATTTAAATACTTATTATAAATGTGAGGAATGATAGACGGAGTAACCAGTACTTTGTTGATTTTCAAACAAAAAATGGCAATTTTACAACGGTACAAAAGCGCTATTTTCCGCTTTGATAACAACAAAAAACATCCCTAAATGAATTGATTTACGGTTTTACAACAACTATATTTTTATAAATAGCCCTACTTTAAAAATGCTTCCACCCCTGAGCTTTGATTGGAAAACTATTGCCAGCCTTAGTAATTAAATTTACCCCGGCGGCAGCTTCTTTCATGTAACCTATTGGGTTTATGCTAGGATGGTTCTTTATTTTTTCAAAATCCTCTTGTTTTATGGTAAACAGCAATTCGTAGTCCTCTCCACCGTTCATCATCACTGTTAACGGGTCTAAATCGAATTCTCTGGCTGTTTCGTAAGTCATCTGGTCTATTGGAAATTTATCTTCAAAAAGTTCGGCGCCTTTACCTGAAGAGCTACACAAATGAAGGATCTCGGAGGCCAGGCCATCTGAAATATCAATCATGGAAGTTGGCAAAATTCCAAGTGTTGCCAGTTCTTTTACCATGTCTACCCGGGCTTCGGGCTTCAGCTGACGTTGTACAATATAATCAAGTCCCTCTAGCTCCGGTTGCATTTCAGGATTTGCCAGGAAGGACTGCTTTTCTCTTTCCAATACTTGCAAGCCCATATAAGCGCCTCCAAGATCCCCGCTTACACAGACGATATCATTGGTACGGGCACCACTTCTGTATACTACTTTATCTGCTTCTGCCGTGCCAAGAGCGGTAATAGAAAGAATAAGCCCGGCGCGCGAAGTAGTAGTATCACCCCCCACCAGGTCTACGTTGTAGTGGTCGCAGGCCAAAAGAATTCCCTGATAAAGTTCTTCGATGGCCTCTACTGAAAAACGATTGCTGCAAGCCAGCGCTACGGTGATCTGTTCCGGAGTACCATTCATTGCTACAATGTCTGAAAGATTTACTACAACTGCTTTATACCCCAAGTGTTTTAATGGCACATAAGTAAGGTCAAAATGAATACCCTCGGCAAGGGTGTCTGTGGATACTAAAAAAACGTTCTTTTCATCCTTTTTTATGACAGCAGCATCATCGCCAATACCCCTTAAACTAGTGGTATTTCGAAGGGTAGAGGCCGTTTTTATACGTTCTATAAGTCCAAATTCGCCTAATTCATTCAATTCAGTACGAGGGGTCTCCATAATTTCTCTTTTTTGGTTTACATTTTGTTCGTATATTTGTATTAATATAACAAAACAATTAATAAGTTATAAAATCTTAGAATATGAAAAAGACACTCGCTTTGATCCTTTTACTTTTCACAGTAACGATGTTTACGACTGACTTTACTCCGCGCAAAAGTAAGAAATGTAAAGAGAACCGCAAGAAAGTTGCGAAAATGAGAAAAACTGGTCAGTTGAAAATGTAATTAGCTGTTAAGTATCATGAACAAATTGATTCTTATTTTTATAATTATGTTTAGCCTGGTTTCTTATGAATGCACCAATAAGAACAACAAGTGTAAGGCAGATCACAGACGGGCCAAAAAGAACGGCATAGGCTGGAAGAATTAATTTTTACTTTTACTATAGTCACTACTTCGCAGCCGCTTGCGTCTACGCGAGTGGCAACTATTCCCCGCTAGTTCAAGCGTCCGCTTGGACTCACTTTATTTTCAGCGTCCGCTGATGTCGCTAATGTGTTGCATAGAAACAGTGGCTGGTGTCTCACCAGACACTGTTTCTATGCAACACCAAAGTGAATTTAAGTAATGAGTTTAGTCTTTCAAAATCTATCCAAATAATGACTCAGGAAAGGGAAGT
>JANYCO010000021.1 GCA_025360235.1 Cytophagales bacterium | reverse complement strand
CTTTTATACTATTTATGCACTATCAGTTGTTGTCGGTATATCAAAGATCGTTTATTTGAAAGCAAATCACAACTAGGTGTCCACTATTTTAAATTGAACATTGGTTGTTGTCGGTATATCAAAGATCGTTTATTTGAAAGCAAATCACAACAAACGCATGGTTAGGATTAGATGCTTCTAAGTTGTTGTCGGTATATCAAAGATCGTTTATTTGAAAGCAAATCACAACCCTTTACTATAATGCTAATTATTGTACCTAGTTGTTGTCGGTATATCAAAGATCGTTTATTTGAAAGCAAATCACAACTACTGTATCAAATTGATAAAAAGCCATCGCGTTGTTGTCGGTATATCAAAGATCTTTTATTTGAACAGATGTTAATTTTAATATTTAGTTGGACAATTTTGATTGTGCCAAAGGAAGGGCATAACACGAGTAAAGACTATTTGTCTGCAAAGAATATCAATAAAAAAGAATATGAATAGGATCTAAATATTTATACAGTATAAAGTTATAGTATTAATAGTGGAAGGAAAATATGAAGGGTACACTTTAAAATATGAAAACAATTGGACCTGTTTTTAGATGAAAATTATTCTATGCAACCGGATATTTTTTTAATAGTAATTCTGAATGTGTGAATGAGATTTCTAATAATCCTTAGGTCAGTTTTATTTTTTTAATTTCAAATGGTTTCTTAAAATCAAGACAGATTTTGGCTGATATTTTTATTGAAATGCTGGTTTTTTCCCGAAAAGTCACCATATACTTTCATTGGAATGGTGAAAATGGAATTGTACTTTAACTGTCTGTTTGTGAATATGGAAAAACAGATGGTAGTTTCTTTTTAAAATGACTTTTAAAGAAAAAAGCGTTTCCATAACAATATATTACGTTTCAATATCACTCAATTTAGTTCATATTTTTTCAAAGAATATCAATATTTTACTACTCTTATTTTAGGCTCTTTTATCTGTAAGTCAATTACTTGATGTCTATACTGGTGTAATTGGTCTTGATTGTTTAGGGACAATTAGATTTAATGCTTACTAAAGTCTTCTTTTGACGTATTCATAAAGTGTAAAATATAATTAGTTAAATCTAATAAGGATAAATTATTAGGATTAAACACAGACCAAGTTTAATTAATAAAACCACCTACTATTAAAACAATTTATGGAAACAAATTATTACTCAAATCGCCCAAATTTCGGTGAAAAATTAGCCTCCGGAGAAATAAGAGATTTCTTTTTTCCTGGATATACAAAAATAGTACTTATGGCAATTATGCTTTTGTTTAGTTCTGTCGGTCTTCAAGCCCAAAGTGGGGGTTGGGATGCTACGAGCTCAAACGGAACTACAGGAAGCTTTGATTATGGTAATGGTGTATACCGATTGATTAGTGATGTTAACACTGGTTGCGCAGGATCATCTATAAGTGAAACCAGTTCAACATATGATCCAGCAGGCGGTACTGATTTTAATCAATGTTACCAGGTGTTTTTTGGATGTCCGGGCAATGATAATATAGGTGCAGGTACTGACGCCAATGGTGACGGTATGGCTTTCTCCTTTTCAAAAGGAGCCTTTTCTTTGGTAGGTAATTCCTGTGGTGGTGGATTGGGATATATGAATGCACGCGCTGATAACTTAATGATTACAATTGAATTTGATACCTACAGCAGTATGGGAACTGCGGGTTTTGATGCTAATTATGGAGGAGGAACATCTGGAAATCACGATGAGATAGCGCTGCATATTAATGGCGATGCCAGTGATGCAGGACTCCTGGAGCCAATACCAGGTAATGGTGCTATTACAGATGCCGGAAATCTGGAAGATGGTTTGGAACATACGATTTGTATTAGTTATGATCATATTACTCATATCCTTTCAGCTACAATTGATGGAGTAACTAAGTTGTCTTATGACCTTGATCTGAAAGGAAAAGATCTGGCAACTTATTTTGGTGCGGGAGGTTTGAGTCAAACTTGGTCCTCAGGTAAATTTGGCGCCACTAACCCGGCAACAGTGAGTCATAGTAATCTTCAGAGTATTTCTTCCCAGTTGGGAGGAGTACCACTTTGTCCTGCTGGTGTTGATATTACTTCACCATCCGATGGTGCTAGTTTTGCAGGATGTCCGGCAGGCCCTATTACTATTACTGCTACAGCTAATCCACCTGCAGGTAATACCGTAAATTTTGTTGACTTTTTAGTAGATGGAGTAAGTATAGGGACGGATGCTACAGCAAATTATTCAATCGTTTATACCCCTACCACCGGTAACCATGTACTGACCGCAGTTGCTCACTGGTCAGGTGGAACTACCACGACTTCACCTAATACAAATATCACTGTTGGTTCAGGATTAAACTTAACATCTACAGTTCCTACTCTTGACGGAACAAAAGAAGCATTATGGACTAGTTATGGTCTTACTTCTTTATCTAAAAATAATGGAGCTACTGCACCGGATCTTGCAGCTACTTACACAGTAATGTATGATGCTACTAATTTATATGTTTTTGTGGACGTTACGGATGATGTGTATAACACTTCTGGGGGATTAAACTGGGAAAAAGACGGTATAGAAGTTTATATTGATATGGGTAATAATAAACAAGCTTGCTGTATTTACGGTGCAGACGATTATCAGTATTCATTTGTTTATGCGGCAGGAAACAATGTAGCATTAGGTGTGAACGAAACCTATCACAGTGGTACTTCAACAGTTGGTGTAGTTGCCAAAAAATCGGATAGAGTTGGAGGGTATACCGTTGAAATGAAATTCCCTTGGACGTCTCTTGGCGGACCACACACCGCAGGATCTTTTATGGGTTTTGATATAGGTGTGAACGATGACGATAACGGAGGAACAAGAGATAATCAGCTTTCATGGAATGATGGAAGTTTTGGAGAATGGCAAGACCCATCAAAATTTGGAACACTTCAGTTTTCAAACTGCAACCCATTGCCAGTAAGTTTACTTTCATTCACAGGTAAAGTTGTAAACGGAAATACATCTTTAAATTGGATTACTGTTTCAGAGAAAAACAATAAAGAATTTATCATAGAGCGTTCTACGGATTTATCAAACTGGAAAACTGTTGGAGATGTAGCTGGTGCAGGAAATTCGACTTCTATTAACAATTACGGTTTTGTAGATCATTCAACTCCTGAGGGTGTAGTTTATTATCGTATTCATCAGGTAGATATTGATGGTGCATCTGCCTATAGTAATCTAGTGGTTGTAGAAACAGAGACACAAGCGGCTGGTATTAGTATTGCACCAAATCCTTTTGAGGATGTTTTAACGATCAAAACTAATGTCAAAGGAGATCTTGATATTTCTATCATGGATATTTTAGGTAGAGTGGTTTACCATTCTAATGAAAAAGCAGAGAGTGGTATGCTTCTTGTCTATCCTGAATTAGCAAGTGGAGCATACATAATCACAGTGCAAACAGAATCATTAGTTGAAAGACAAAGAGTTATTAAAAGTAGATAATATTATTACCATAGTTCCTAAACCTTTATAAAAAAAAGAAAAAAATGAAAACGATTAAAATTCTAAACTTATTAATCTTTACTGTTTTGTTTTTTGGTAAAAATCTTTACGCCCAAGACGAGAGAGGTTATTTCGATGCGCCTTATCTGAGATATGAGGCTGATCAGGGAGCATTATCAAATGCTGTCATAGCAATGATGTCTTTTAGTCAAAAAGATTTACAGAGTGAAGCTTCCGAACAAGTGTGTGTAGATTTTACCGCTAAAGGAGCATCTATTGAATGGAAAGTAAAAAAAGAAGCCGATGGTCTTGTTATCCGCTATAGTGTTCCTGATGAAACGCAAGGAGCTATAGAAGTTTATGCTGACAATAAATTGGTAGGCACAATTGATGTTACTTCTTATTGGTCATGGGAATATTTGACTACTAATGGCAATCAAAACAATGTGGCTGTTAGAAATGAAAATCCTAAAATGAGATTTGATGAAGTGCGTTTAAAATTGGCTGCTAAAATTCCAGCAGGAAGCAAAATTAAATTGGTAAATAAAAGCGGGAAAATCCATCTGGATTTTATCGAACTTGAAGCAGTTCCGGAAGAAGTAAAGCCAGAAGCTAATGATCTTGTATACACAGGAGATGGAAGTGACTTGCAAGTATTCATTGACAACAAAGGTGGTGGAAGGTCTATTTACCTTCCGGCGCGTTTGTACAATGTAAACAGAGAACTTTATTTTGGCGTACCAAACACTAAATTGAAAGGTGCTGGCATGTGGTATTCAACTATCAATTTTACAAACGAAGCATATCTTCAAGGTGGTCTTCGTGCGAATGCAAGAGATATTAGTTTTTCAGATCTAGCTTTGGTTACAACCAGAAATTCAAGATCAAGTTCTTATAAAGGGATAAACGGAATATTTACGAAAGGATCTGTTGTAAAAAATCTTTGGGTAGAACATTTTGAATGTGGGGCCTGGATAGCACAATATAATATCGGTGATATCCCTTTTGCTGATGGTTTTACTGTAACCAATTGCAGGTTCAGAAATAATTATGCTGATGGAATAAACCTTTGCAAAGGAACAAAAAATGCTACCATTACACATTGCAGTTTCAGAAACAATGGAGATGATGATATGGCCATCTGGTGTGCCGATATGCTGGAATGTCAGAATAATACATTTAGCTACAGTACTTCAGAAAATGGCTGGAGATCTTCAGGATGCGCTATCTATGGTGGATTAAACAATCAGGCACATCACCTTCTGATAAAAGATCACCTTGAAGCAGGATTAAGAGTTAACAACAACTATCCTGGTATGGGATTCAATGAGACTGGGATGCATGTATTTTCAAACATTACAGTTGTAAGATGTGGTACGTTCAACGACTTGTTCTATAATATAGTTGGAGCAATCGACCTTACTTGTAACAGCATCTCAGGAACAAAAGTATTGAATGTTAAATTTTCATACATTGATATTATTGATGCGAAAGACAATGCAATTTTTATCAATAAAGTTGGTGGTAAAGGATTCTATAATTTAGTTTTTGAAAATGTAACAGTTGACGGAACTGGAAGAGAGTATCCATTTAACAATGAGATGCAGAAAAACTGGCCAAGAGGTTTTGGTATTTTATTCTCTCAAAACCCTGCAGGCAATGGTACCTTCTGTAATATGATTTACAAAAATCGTGGAGGAAGTGCTATACAAGACGTTGACGATAATGGTATTGGTTCATTTGGATTTACAGAAGCGAAAGATTGTTTGACCGCTAAATAATTATGTTGAATGTGGTCATTACACTGGTTGTTGTTTTATTAAATAACAACCAGTAATTTGAGAAATTAAAATATCTATTAAGGATTTAAACAGTATGTGTGTGAAAAGATTTAAAAAAATAACCCTTATAGTTTGTGCCATTTTAGTTGCAGCGAATGGCCTGGTAAATGCTCAAAATAATCAAAGAGGTTATTATGATGCTCCCTATACAAGATACGAAGCAGATAAAGGTGTTTTGTCAAAAGCCAAAGCAACTCCTATGTCTTTCAGCCAGGCAGATTTACAGAGCGAAGCTTCTGAACAGATTTGTGTAGATCTGTCAACTGCAAAATCATCAGTTGAATGGAAAATAGATAGAGAAGGAGATGGTCTAGTGGTACGCTATAGTGTTCCTGATTCAAGTGCCGGAGAGTTGGAAGTGTATGCTAATAATAAATTGGTAGGTTCCCTAAAACTTACTGCACATTATTCCTGGGAATATTTGTGGAACAACGGCAATCCAAATAATAGCGGAGTGGTAAATACAAACCCTAAGATGCGGTTTGATGAGGTTAGAATAAAACTACCTTCTAAAATTGCTGCTGGTGGAAAATTGAAACTCGTAAATAAAACTGGCAAAATTCACGTTGATTTTGTAGAACTTGAAGCAGTAGAACCTGCTGTTTTAGCTGCTCCTACGGATCTTAC
>JANYCO010000708.1 GCA_025360235.1 Cytophagales bacterium | reverse complement strand
AAATGTTTATGGAGTCCTAAACATTACAGGATTCCTTGATTTATTAAGTACAGCTTCTATTGTTAATATTTACCCTGGAGGTTACCTAAATTCAAATGGATCAGCCAGCAGTAAGCTGAGAATAGGAGGAACAGCTAGTGCAGAGTATACGGGAAATGATGGTACGCTTTATGGTCCATGGACAATAAGCAATGGCTCAAGTGTTTCAAATGGAAGTTTGCCTGTTGAGCTAGTTTTTTTTAATGGAAATTATAATGATTCCTTAATAAAACTTGAATGGAAAACAGGTATGGAGAAAAATAATGATTTTTTTGAAATACAGAGAAGTAGTAATGGTGTTGATTTTGTGTCTATTTATAAAATGGAAGCGAAGGCTAGTCATCAATATTCTTATTTTGATTCTCAATCTTCCAAGAGTTACTATAGATTAAAACAGGTGGATCTTGATGGACAATATTCATTATCTGAAATCATTATTGTGAATGTTGAAAAAGAGAATGCTTTTGATCTTAGAATATTTCCTAATCCTTCTTCAAGTACTGATTTTACCTTATCATTTTATGGGGAATCCAGAAATGTTTTGCTGGTTGTTTATGATATTCACGGACAACAATTATATTCTAAAACAATTGCTATAGAGGAGAATAACATAGTCACAGCAAAGGATTTGAATTCTGATCTTTCACCAGGCATATATTACATCCATGCCAGTAGTGAGGGAAAATTAATCAACAAAAAATTAATCATTCAATAGATTGTAAAACACGTAGAGGCGCATGATAATGCGTCTCTACGTGTTTTTATTTTCCTTTTTTCAGAATATTGAAATTCAAAATAACCCTTTCAGGATTGTTGATGGCGTTGGAAAGAATTGTAATTACCTTATTTTGTCTTCCTGTTTTTTCTTGTTTGTTTGAATCGAAAGTTACTTTTATTTCACCTGATTTCCCTGGGGCAATTGGGTCTTTGGGACTTTCTGTAGTGGTGCAAGAACAAGTAGTAATCACTTTTTGAATAATTAAATCTTTATCACCAGTATTTGTAAATTTAAATACATAATTTAAAGAGTCTCCCTCAATCATTTCTCCCACATCTACCATCTGTTCTTTAAAGGTGATGACTGCTCCATCTACATTTTTATTTAAGGTATCCTGAGCATTTATAAAATGTATTTGAATCAACAAAACAATCAATGGCAGAGCTATCTTTTTTGCATTCATGATCAATAGGGTTATTACTTATTCAAATTTACAAGATTATTTCAATTTCCTTGCCAACTATGGTCTCTTCATTATTAATGGAGGGATTTTTTAACGCAAGAGGCGCAAAGATTTCGCAAAGAGCGCAAGGAAATAACGAAAAATTTCAATCATAAGTATTATTTACTAAAAAAACGTTCATGGAAATTTACAAGGAAAACTTCTTTAGTGGCTCTTGTTATAGCAGTATAAAGCCAGCGAAGGAAATCTTCATTTAGATTATCTTCTGTTAAATAACCCTGGTCCACAAAAACGGCATCCCACTGACCTCCTTGTGATTTATGACAAGTTAGGGCGTAGGCAAACTTAACTTGCAAGGCGGTAAAATACTTATCCTTTTTTACGGCTTCTAATCTTGCTCTTTTTGAAATCAATTCTCCATAATCTTTCCAGACAGATTCAAAAAGCTGTTTGTTTTGTTCGGGAGAAAGGCTGGCATTGTTTGAATAAAGCGTATCCATAAAAACTACTGCTTCAAATTTGGGATGTTTAGGATAATCCAGAAGTCTCAGTTCAAGGTGTGCAAAACGAAAGCCATGTAGTTCGTCGAATTTTCTTATCTTAACTACCTCTACGAATTCTCCGTTAGCAAGAAAAACTGCAGGAGAATCATCGGGTAATGTGTTGTAGTTATTTTTCACGACCATCAGCAGATCACCTGCACTGATCTCATCTTCTACGTTCTTAATACTATGTCGGATATAGCGGTTATAACCTGTAGATGATTTATTGGAACGGGTAATAACGATAGTATTTTCTTCACCGTATTTTTGATAAGCATACCGTAAACCCTCTTCCATTTTTTCACCGGTCATTCGGTAAATATCTTTGTAGCCTTTTGTAATGAATTCTAAATTATAAGCTTTTTCTGTTAGTCTATTCCGGAGCATAGTGGCGTTGCGCAAGATTCCGGACTCTGTTTCCTGGCGCACTACTTCAGTCAATTCACATTCATAAAGATTGGCAAAAAAACTTCTTCTTAAATACTCTCCCTCTAATGCGGGACTGAGGTCTAACTTTACGGGAGGTAGCTGAGCTGTATCGCCAACTAAGATTAGTTTGTTCGATTTTTTTTCAAAAACATAATCCATCAGATCCGATAAAATGCCCTGAGAAGAATTCTCTGACTGATCGGAGAGCATGGAGGCCTCATCAACAATAAAGTAAGTTTTGGATAAGGTATTTTTTTTTCTTT